>CAIMHL010000091.1 GCA_903840825.1 uncultured beta proteobacterium | reverse complement strand
CCCCGTTTTACGACACGCTCTCAACCGCGGTGTATCCCACACTGACGCCCAAGATGGCGATGAAGATCGGCAGCAAATATAAGTTCAGCGAAGTCCAGGCACGGCACTGGGATCAGTTTGCCGTGAGTGCCGGGCTAGCCAAGGCACCGGCCAAAAGACGCATTCTTGAGTTGGCGAGGAAGCTCCCGGCGACTGCTCGAAAACTCCAGGCTGACCCTGATCGATGCTTTGCTGGAAATGCTGTGGTTGACAAAATCGTGGCCTTGATCGAACAGCGCTGTGCTTTGACCATTCGCAGGCTTACCGAGACTGCGGCCGTAGCTGAAGTTGCCACAGATCCATCGTCCTGAATCGCCGGGCGCAACCTCAGTCAGCAAGTTGATGCTGAACAGAGAAATTCACGTTACCTTTTATTGACGACGTGACAGGTGGTCAGCGACGCTGCAGTTCTCATCTAAATAGGCCAAGTGACGTCGATTACTTTTACAGTAATACGTTTTTGCGACTCCTGTGGGATATTTTTGTGGAGCCTTAACTCCAGTTCATTGGGCGTTACTGCTTTTTTCCCCCCATCCCTGGCTGCTGGCTGCTCCAACCCACCTACCCATAAGACCAAGTACACACCGTACCCCTGCGTTTCTTTGGGTCCGGTGTATTGTGGAATCAGTTGAGTTTGAACGGCTGTCCAGAGTTTTGGGTGCCATTCACCTTTGATTTCGATGGGCAGCACGTATTCATTTCGATATGAAACACGAATGTCAGTGCGCTTGTCATTTGCATAGTCGAATTCCGGCTGACAGTCGATGCCAAGTGGTTCAAGGTGATTTCTCAGTAGCGCAAGGAGTGCATCGCGACAGCTGTTCTCGTTCTTGTGCTTGTTATCTGCACCTTCTGTCCAATATTGACGAAAGAGGTCATCGTTGCTCGTGCGAATCGCCATTGCGATTTGATCCAGGCAGTCCAACACAATAGCTTTTAAGTCCGCCGGTCCTGTGGGAGAGCGGTTGCTCAGAATGTTCGCAACATTGGTTAGCGTGGGGTGGCTGAAACTGTTTTCACGTAGTTTCTGGACGACCTCGTGCTTGCTACTGAGCAGATGTCTCTTAATCTTCTCAAGTGACGGCAGTTCTAAAAGACGGTTGATTTCTGCCAGACTTTCGGTTGTGCCTTGTGCCGTGAGCTTTCCAATGAGGCCTCTGACATGGTCTCCAAGACTCATGGCTTGACTGACAGATCCTCCTCCCATTGGCCAGTCAAGCTCTGCGAATGGTGTCTGAATTTCGATAAGCTTTCCAAACGTTTGAGAGCTCAGAGTCAAGTCCATTGGCAGGTCACTAAAGCGGTTACCTAGAAAGTCAGAGATGTGTTGTACACGTTGCCAGGTTTGACCAACGAAATTCCAAAATTGTTGTTCATACTGAACAGGATCAATGAGTGTTCCTGTGAGCAAGAAATACACTCGTTGATTAGGATCAAGGGATTTGAGCTTGATCTTTTTCGCAACGATGACTGCAAGCTCGGGCATCGCATGCTTTAGTGCCGACCTCAGCAGTGAACTCAGTTGATTTAGCTGAGACGTCTTGTTGCGAGTGGGAAAACTTCGAAGCAAAGCAGGAACGCAAAGGCGTGCAACCGGCGTGTATGCAGCCTCCCTTTCGAGCGCATTGATTCCGTCAACGTGGTCTTTTTGGGCTTTTAAACTTGAGATCGCGTATGTGACCAGTATTTTTGCCACCAATTCAGGCTGGGTTTTAACTAAATGTAAGAACCAATCTGGCGTGGTGTCCGGACCATCGGTCAAATTGAAGCAAACCACCTTTTCTAAAGTGCTGCTATCCAACAAGTTGATATCAGTTGAGATCTCCGCCCAGAGTATTTCCATTCCAAGCAGACAAGCGCTTCGAATGAAGTGTGCTTTTTGTTGAAGGTAGAGATCGATGATTTCTTTGACTGACGGGATGTCTGTGCGCCTGATGCAGGCTGGCATACCGGCTTTAGCCGCATTGAATACTTCCACATAGTTATCGCAGTAATTTTTGAAGCGATCTAAGGGAGTCTCGCCCCGTGTATCTGTGTATCTATTCAACCAAACACCGGCCAGTTCACCCATCAATGCAGGCGCCGCCATACCATCATGGATCTCGGCAATTTTTGTGGCGAGTTTAGAGCTTCGCTCTCTTTTAATTTCAGCTTGTTCGCGCTGTCTGTCTTGAATGGAATGGTTCTGCGCTTTGCGCCAATCCGGTATGGTCCAGGCCATGTGAGGCTCCAGCCAACTGTGTCTGACGGAATCACTGCCCGCCCATTCAAGCAACATTTCAATCGTCAACCCCTGCTGGTCAGACCATAGTGAGCGGACGGCTTCAGCCAAATGTTCTTTGGCCAGAACCTCGTTTTTGGTCTGATCAATTTGCTGAAAATGCCACAGTCCCATATCTGAAGGCGCAGGAATTCCGCGAAGCACTTGGGAGTCGTTGAATAAGCCATTGAGCGGGGAAGGCATATCTTCATTGCGGTCGAAGCAAATTCCCAATAGTCCTTTGTAGCGATCAGGACGCGTTGTCAACCATTGGGTGATTACGTTATGAAATTCTGGTTCATGTCGCCGTTCACCATACTGATCAGTGCCAATACGAAGCCAGATAAAAAGCTCTGCGTCAGGAATTCTGTCACCATGGACCTGAACTCCACGTGCAACCAACGCTGCAAGCGTGCGTGAAATGTGAAATTCTTCCCAGTTCAATGACTGTAAATCACTGCGCTTTGCCAGCTGATCCAGCACAAAGGGAAGGTCTTTCTCGTGAACCGTCTTGGGAAAGCCGTATGCCCAGAAGTGCTGGTACATACCCAAAATCTTACTTCTTGGGAAGTGCAAATAGTTCAAGGCAACGGCAGCTGTCAGGGCTTTAGGGAAAAGCTCGGCCAGCAGAAGGCCTGTGAGTTCTTCGTCTGGATCAGAAATCTTGTCCTGACTCAGTTCGTCAAGGAACTTGATCGCTTCGCTTGAAGAAATGCCCGACTCCAGCCACGCCTCAAGTGCGTGTCGCCTGACGCGCTCCCACCGGGTGCCGTCGGCCGCTGTACTTCTGAGCTCAAGAGTCAAATTTGCCTGAGATGCTGACTGTTTAAGCACCTTGAGGATGAAAACCACATAGGTTTGGGTTGAGTCGTCTCGCTTAGCGTCTTGCAAGGCAGCCAAATACTTATCCCGTAGCTCGGCCTGGAAGAGGGAGGCTAGATTTTCAGCACCTCTGAGATCCCACAGAGTTGATGGATTGTCCTGAGTTTGGAGATTGATCTCGTGCAAGAGTTGTTGTTTGTCGACTAAATCCATGGGGTGATGATCGCTGTAGAGCGCAACGGTCAGGGGATCATTTTTAATCAGCCATTGCCTTGCCTTTAGGCTTTTTAAAGCCAGCCAGCCATAAAGGCCCCGAAGACCAGCAACCGCTTTACCATCAAACCCGAGCATGAGGTTGAGTACCCTTTGTAGGGGGAGGCCACGCTTGTCGACCTGTTGGCCTAGCCACTGGGCTGCCAGATACTCCGCCACGCGTCGGTGGGTGGGTTCCAGCCGCTCTTCGTGTGAGGATGATGGCACAAAGAGCTTGGTATCCAGCGCAGCGAACGCCAGAATTGATGAGTTCATCTGAAGATCATCAAGGCCCGGAAAGCGCGCGTTCTTAGCAGATGAATCAAGTGCGATGCCGGACTTGTCACTGAGCAGCAAAGTGGCGAAGAGGTGCCCGGCTGCATCGAGAAGGGATTCTTTAGGAATCGGTTGAGAACGAGTTCGGTCGCGATGCTTCCTGTTTTCTTCTTGCACCAAAGCTTTGCAAGCGAGTCGGTATGTCTCATCTCGACTATTGGGCCAGGTTGCTCCCTCCAGTGCCTTGACTGTTAGTTGCAGTGTTTGTGGGTTGCTCAATAAAGCACTGACGCCGTGTGTTTCAGCTTGCCCGATGAACTCATCAGAGTCGGTTCTGTTGAAGTTATTTTCCAGAATACTCTTGATATCTGTCTGATTTAGGTCCTCAAGTGCATAAGTTCGTAGCAGTCCATCCGGAGACGCCCCGATTATTTCTTCTTGATCGGATTGCCCATACCAATCTGCTGCACGGCAAGCGATACGGAAGTGCGGCAGGCCGAGTTTCCTTAGTCTGGATCGCACCTGATACAGAATGGTCTGATTTGTGCCGCTTGCGCGGACTTCATCCAATCCGTCGAGAAACAAGCAACGGTGATTCCATTCAGTTTCGATATCGCCTGAAACGAACTCGGCGATCGTCAAGCGCAGGCCATTGCTTGCGTCGGCCTCCACTGCGAAGGCACTACTTTTCCCAGCTCCCGGCTCGCCCAGCAGTATCCAAGCTGGAACCGAGCGCAGTGAGTCCAGTGCAACTACCTCGGTGTCAGGCCCACTATCAAGTGATGGCCGTAGTTGCTTGACGAATCGAGGGACAAAAATCATTTACTTCAACCAGCTTTCAACCGGCTGCAGCAGAAAGTCGGAAATAGCCACGCCATCCGCGCCCACAACCATCGGCGTTACATTCTTGAACTTGTCCGTAAAGACCTGCAGCCCTTTGGGGGCGGCATAGTCTTCGCCGCTCTTGACCTCAATGGCCAGCAATTTTTCACCTGATGTCAGCACAAAATCCACCTCGCTGGGGCTCTCTCTCCAGTAATAAAGGCTTGAGTTTTCAGGCTTGTTGTTGATTAGGTGAGTGCCGACTGCGCTCTCCACCAAGCGCCCCCAGTATGTGCGGTCGTTTTTTGCTTGCTCGAAGGTGTATTTGGCCTGTGCCGAGATGAGTGCAGTGTTGTGAGCATTGAATTTGGGCGGGGACGCTCGTCTTCGCAGCTCTTGCCCTGCATACTTTTGCAGACCCGTTAGCAAGCCTGCCTGTGAGAGCAGATCCAGATAGTGGGCCAACGTAACCGTGTTGCCTGCATCCTGGAGTTGACCGAGCAGTTTCGTCAAAGCGACCAGTTGTCCAGAGTAAGCGCCACACCCCAATTCAAACAAGTTCTTCAAGAGCGCTGGCTTTTCAACGCGAGTCATTTGCAGAATGTCACTCTCGATGTTGGGCTTGATCAGCGCGTCACGAACGTACTGTCGCCACCGGGTTTCGTCTCGGATCAGGCTGGCCGCGCCTGGATAGCCCCCGAAATAGATGTATTCATCCAAGGAGAAGTCGAAGGCATCCTGCATCTCGCCGTAGGACCAATGGGACATGTGAATGGGTTCGTATCGCCCGGCTAGGCTTTCAGTCAACCCCTTTTGCATCAGCCAAGGTGATGACCCGAGCAGCACAACGTGGAGTGGTACCTGCTCTGCTCGATCTGCATCCCAGAGTCCTTTCACGACCTCGGACCAGCGGGGGATTTTCTGGATTTCATCAATGGCCAAAATATGGAATTGACCTGGGGGCAGTGACCGTGCCTTGGCCCGAGCTTGCGTCCACTGGTTGATTAACCACTTTTCATTGAAATTGCTTCCTGGCTCAGTTTGGATAGAGGCTGTTTCAGTGAAGGGGTCAAAGTCAGTTGAAATCGGCTTATCCGTAGCCTCAAAGTTGGACGGGCGGCCAGAAAGTGCCTGCCGAACCAAGGTTGACTTGCCAATTTGACGCGGTCCTGCTACAACGATCATGAACTTGGGAGGCTCATTGAGTCGAGCTTCAAGCTTCTTCAGGTGGGGTCTGCTG
>CAIMHL010000090.1 GCA_903840825.1 uncultured beta proteobacterium | reverse complement strand
TTCTCAAACTGCTGCAAAGTTGCAATTACGATGTGGATCGTGCCCAGCGCGGCATTGTTTATATTGATGAGATTGACAAAATTTCGCGCAAGTCAGACAACCCTTCTATCACGCGTGATGTGTCAGGGGAAGGCGTTCAGCAAGCTTTGCTGAAGCTGATTGAGGGCACGATGGCCAGCGTTCCACCGCAAGGCGGGCGCAAGCACCCCAACCAGGACTTCGTACAGGTCGATACCACCAATATTTTGTTCATCTGTGGCGGCGCATTCTCAGGACTTGAAAAAGTCATCGACAACCGCACCCAGTCGTCTGGCATGGGCTTTGGCGCAACGGTCAAAAGTAAAGAGCAGCGCACCTTGACAGAAGTCTTTAAGGATGTCGAGCCTGAAGATTTGATCAAGTTTGGTTTGATCCCCGAGTTGGTCGGTCGTATGCCTGTGGTGGCCACCTTGGCTGAGCTCAGTGAAGATGCCTTGGTGCAAATTTTGACTGAACCCAAAAATGCCTTGGTCAAACAATACGCCAAACTGCTGTCCATGGAAGGGGTTGATCTTGAGATTCGCCCCAATGCCCTCAAAGCCATCGCCAAAAAGGCACTGGCTCGCAAGACGGGTGCGCGTGGTTTGCGTTCTATTCTTGAATTCGCACTGCTTGATACGATGTATGAATTACCCAACGCAGCCAATGTGGACAAAGTGGTGGTTGATGAGTCAACGATTGAAGAAAACAAGCCTCCACTTCTGGTGTATCGGGAAGCGGCCAAGAAAGCTTGATTTGGGCTGTCTTTGCTGTCGTTAATGTAAATATCACATTTACTTACAAGTCAATAATGAGTTGCCGCTTGAAAAAGCGCAACTCAGATTTATATTAATCAGGTTATTAAAGGTTTCACTATGCCCGGTCATACCCAATTACCTGCTCTCCCTCTAGATTTGCCGCTGCTGCCCTTGCGCGATGTGGTTGTGTTTCCCCATATGGTCATTCCACTATTCGTTGGACGGCCCAAAAGTATCAAAGCCCTTGAGACGGCGATGGAAACGGACCGCCGCATCATGTTGGTGGCTCAAAAAGCGGCGGCCAAGGATGATCCTCTCGTCACTGATATGTTTGATGTCGGTTGTGTTTCGACCATTCTCCAAATGCTTAAACTGCCCGATGGCACGGTCAAAGTGCTGGTTGAAGGTTTGCAGCGTGCAGGCGTCAACCACATTGAAGATGGCGAGTTGCATTTCTCGGCCAACGTGACGCCGATAGAGGCTGACGTTGAACCTGCCGTCAAGTCGCGCGGGAAAGCCAGCGAAATTGAGGCTTTGCGTCGTGCGGTGATGCAGCAATTTGACCAATATGTCAAACTGAATAAAAAGATTCCGCCCGAAATTCTCACCTCCATCACCAGCATTGATGATGCGGGTCGCATGACCGATACGATTGCGGCTCATTTGCCCCTCAAGCTTGACAACAAGCAGTCGGTACTGGCCCTCTCGAACGTGAAGGCACGCCTGGAGAATCTCTTCGAGCAAATTGAGCGCGAAGTTGACATCCTCAACGTTGACAAAAAAATTCGGGGTCGCGTTAAACGGCAGATGGAGAAAAACCAGCGCGATTTCTACTTGAACGAACAGGTCAAAGCCATTCAAAAAGAGCTGGGTGAGGGCGAGGACGGCGCTGATATCGAGGAAATTGAGAAAAAAATCAAAGCCGCGAAGATGCCCAAGGACGCGCTAAAAAAAGCCGAGTCCGAGCTGAAAAAATTGAAACTGATGTCGCCCATGTCGGCAGAGGCCTCTGTGGTTCGCAATTACATTGAGGTGTTGACTGGCCTCCCTTGGGCGGGCAAAACCAAAATTAAACACGACCTGCGCAATGCGGAAAACGTGCTCAACGAAGACCACTACGGACTTGATAAAGTCAAGGATCGGATTGTTGAGTATCTGGCCGTGCAGCAGCGCGTCGACAAGGTCAAGGCCCCCATACTGTGTCTGGTTGGCCCTCCCGGTGTTGGTAAGACGTCTCTCGGGCAGTCCATTGCCAAAGCCAC
>CAIMHL010000089.1 GCA_903840825.1 uncultured beta proteobacterium | reverse complement strand
CTGGCCAGCTTTGCCAGTGACGTGGCGCCGAACAGCAAAGCGCTGGTCTCAGCCATCGAAAAAGCACTTTAAGAACCACACCCCATGGAAAAACTGCGCATCGACAAATGGCTGTGGGCCGCCCGTTTTTACAAAACACGCACCCTGGCCAGTGAAGAAATTGACAAAGGCCGGGTGCATATCAACGGCGTGGCCGTGAAGCCAGCCCGCGAGGTCAAGGCGGGCGACACGGTGATGGTGCGCATTGGGCCGATTAGCCGCAGCGTGGTGGTGCAAGGTGTCAGCGATAAACGCGGCGGCGCTCCCCAGGCTGCGCTGCTGTTTACCGAGACGCCTGAGTCCATCCAGGCACGATTGGCTGCTGCTGAGCAACGACGCTTGGCGCCCGAACCGGCTTTGGGCCATACGCAGGGACGGCCGACCAAGCGGGAACGGCGTATCACGGATCGGGTTTTGGACGGGCAGGACAGGAGTTGGGAGGGATGAGTTCTATGCTGGCCCCAATTCACATGGACATGACTTCGCCCAGTGGTGACCTGCTTAAGGCGGCACGTTTAGCAGCTGGGCTTAGCCAGGTTGAGGCGGCTGCGCTGATGGGCTACCCGGTGCAGCCGGGCAGCCGTGGCGGGCTGCAATCGCGCACTTGGCAGGCACTGGAAAGCAGCAAGGACGAGCGCAACATGCCGGGGACGGTGTTTGCGCTTTTTTTGCTGCTGACCCAGCAACACGCTGAGTGGTCACTGGCACCCAAGCCAGCCAAGCCGTTTCAGATTAGCTAGCCAGCAGCCTCATCTCGGCATACAAATCGGCTTTGCCTTCAAAGCCGATGCCCGGCAAAGCAGGCAGATTGACATAGCCATTTTCAACCTTCACGCCATCAGGAAAGCCGCCATAAGGCTGGAACAAGTGGGGGTACGACTCGTTACCGCCCAAGCCAAGGCCAGCGGTGATGGCCAAATCAAAACGTCCATTGACGTCCACCGCCAACTGTTGGCCCGGTTGCAGCAGCTTTAACACAGCCTCGATGCGCTCCATGTCTTTCGCCACGCTGGCCCCGCCAATTTTCATTTTCACCACCGAGTAGGCGCGCTCCAGGTGGCTCGTCATCTCGCTGCGCAAGCCGTCCAGCCCTTTGCCGGGGTGGTAATAGCCGCCAGCGGCATGCACAAAAACCTTGGGGTTGGGCACGCCATTGCCGTAGCGCTGGGCCAGCACCTCGCAGAGTGGCTTGCCCTCAATCTTGGCCACAGCGTCCCACAGCGCCATGTCGATGGTGCACAACGTCACCGAGCGTTCGCCGTGCCCGCCGGGTTTTTCATTGGTCATCATGCAGGCCCAGACCTTGTGCGGGTCAATGTTGTCGCCCGTCTCATTCAAAAGGCTGGCCGGGTTGGCCTCCATCACGCGGGGGCGAAAGTGCTCCCGTATCAGGCTGCCCTGGCCATAACGGCCATTGGAGTTGAAGCAGTAACCAATCATCACTCTGCCGTCCCGAATCACATCGGTCACCACCGCCACCAGGCTGAGGGTCAACTCACGCAGGGCGCTCAAGTCCTGTTTGGAAGCGCGCTCAGTAGTTGCAAAAGGCATCCCGCTAAGTCTGCAATTGGTGTACATAAAGGGATTTCTTGAGTGCCTGAAGGCGTCCGCGAGCCACCAGGCTTGGGCAGGGAGATCGTCCGACAAGAGCTTGGCCATATGCTGCCCCTTCTGTGCTTTTTAACCGCAATTTGCAGCCACCACTTAAGGGTTGTCGAAGGGATATTGATGTCAGCGGCAACGCTGGTCAATGTTCGATCACCACGCTCACGCGCTTTACGTATTCCTTGCTTGATTAACTCGGGTGAATGAGCTTTTCGTTTCAACGTTGATCGCCTCGGCGGAACTTCCGCTTTGAAAAGAGACGCGACAACTAGACTGCCACAGGGGGATACTGTGATGGTACTGGGCTTGCTAAAGAGAGCGTAATGCCGCAATTTTGTTAGCATACGATAACAATTGGAGATCTGCCATGCAACCCTTTCACCTCGCCTTTCCTGTTAGTGACCTTGAAAAAGCCCGCGCCTTTTACGGCGATGTTCTGAGCTGCCCTGAGGGTCGCAGCAGCCCCGAATGGATAGACTTCAATTTTTACGGCCATCAAATCGTCGCCCACTTGTGCCACACCATGAACTCGGACGTCTCGCGCAGCGAGGTCGATGGCCACGGGGTGCCTGTACGCCACTTTGGTCTGGTCATGACCATGCCGGATTGGGAGGTGATGGCGGCCAGACTCAAGGCAATCGGTACCAAATTCATCATCGAACCTTACATCCGGTTTAAAGGCGAACCTGGTGAGCAAGCCACCCTGTTTTTTCTGGACCCATTTGGCAACGCCATTGAGTTCAAGGCATTCCAGAACCCGCTGTCTTTGTTTGCCAAGTAATGCCTGCCTGCATGCGCTTGGCTTTGGACTTTGGTCATCTTTTTTGGGAAGAACTGGCGAATTAGCCCGTTCATGTTCTCGTTGGCACCGCGCTCCCAAGATGAATACGGATGGGCAAAAAAGAAGTCCGCATCCAGGGTGCTTGCGATACG
>CAIMHL010000088.1 GCA_903840825.1 uncultured beta proteobacterium | reverse complement strand
TGTCGCACATCGTTATCCGGATTTGAAACTTTTGCTCAATCGAATCTGATTCCGTGAGCGTTGAACTGATGAACGGTATGGCAGAACCTGGCGGTGTTGGCAGTGTTTTCTCCAAGGTCATAGCACCCGCAAGCGCTCGGTTAGCCATATCGCATTTGGCAACAATGGCGACGGATTTCTGGGAGAAAGGGTTCAATGTGTCTGCGAGCGGACCACCCTGTGTGGATATTGCTTGGAGGCAAGGTCCCCATGTGCGGGGCACAAGTGCGGGCGGTGGCAGCGTTTGAACCAAGGGAGCCAAGGCCTTAGGCTTGATGTCATCTACGACATCTGCCTGAGCCTGTGGCGCAGTTGCTGTTGCTTGAGTGGACGCTGCAAGCGGCACAAATCCGGTAGCACATGCACTTACTATATAACCAGCTTTACCTCGGTCAGCCCCAGCCTCGGAAAACCATTTAGCCCATGTTTCCCCGTTGCGCTTGGTTATTTGCATTTTTAAGCCTTCCATGTAAGCAAGATGGCCAACCCATCCAATGCCAAGCATCGCTACAAAGAGAAAGATCAAAAAAGCAATATCTGAAGGCCTGGGTCCGAATTTATCAGGCACCTCAGGGCTGACGGCTGCATTCATAGGGACTTTCCTTATTGTTGTTGCAATCCAGTACTGCCGACAGCGGTGAGGTCAGCTACTCATCACGAAATTTAACGGTGATACTGATACGCCGATTTCGTGGGTCTTTGGGGTCATTGGGATTGAAGGGCGCTGTGTCTGCAACCCCTTCAATTTGCGCAAACCTACTGGCATTAACCCCTTTTTTCTCAAGCAAGGCGCGTGTGGTCTCGGCCCTTTCCGCTGAAAGCGACCAGTTATTCCTGTTCTCCGAGTTGGCAAACGCAACGCTGTCTGTGTGGCCGCGGACACTTAACTTATTGGGCATGCTTGCCAATGAGCGAGATATTTCCTCTATCAGAGCCTGCGCCTTGGGCTGTAACTGTGTGGTGCCTAGTGAAAACATGGCAAAGTCAGCTTTGTCAATAATCTCTACCCGTAAGCCTTCTTTCTCGCGCACAAACTGAACCTGATCCTTAATTTTTTCAAGTTTGGGATTTTGAGACAACTGCTCACGGACCTCTTTCTCCAATTTATCGAAATTGGTTTTGTCGGCCTCTTCGATTATTTTTTTCTTCTCGTCTTGAGTCACTTGCTCGTTATCTTTGGCGTTTTCACTGTTCGGTGATGGATCGTTTTCAGTCGGGCCGCCCTCAGACCGCGGCGTCAAGCGCTCCAGAGGTGCTGATTGCTTGGCGGTGTAGGGGAAACCATCTGGATCAATGATTGATTTTCCACCTAATATTCCGTTGGAGCCCGCCAACTTTCCCATGGTGATTTCGCTGTGCGAAGTGGGTTTGAAGTAGTCGGCCACACTTTTTCTCTGCGACTCGTTGGTGGCACCCAAAATCCACATCAACAAAAAAAACGCCATCATGGCCGTCATCATGTCTGCCAGCGCAATTTTCCAAGCGCCTCCATGCGCACCACCATGCCCAGGCATTATCTTTTTAACAACAATGATGGGTGCTAGGGCTGCCGCTTCTGCGGGTGCTGCTTCTGGCTCAGCTTTCGCAGCAGGTACTAGCGTTAGCGCTGGCGATTCAGTGGATTCTTCCGGCGCAACAGCGACCGCTTGGGTAGCCATGGTTATTTGCCTCGCATGCCGTCGAAGACCTCGGCAAAGCTGGGCTGGTTGTGGTGGCTAATGCCGACCCTGGCTGCCTCCAAAATCAGGGGCATGGGATGGCCGTGCATGGTGCCAATAATAATTTGTTTCACAACGAAATACATGCTTGCTTCGTCTTCGATGATCTCAGCCAAACGTTTTGCAAAAGGTTCAAAGAACCCATAAGCCAAAAACACACCAATGAACGTACCCACCAAAGCGGCACCCACCAATCCACCCAAAATAGCAGGTGGTTGATCGATCGACTCCATCGTCTTAACCACACCCATCACGCAGGAAACAATGCCCAGCGCTGGCAGAGCACCTGCCAGCGTAGCAATGGCGTCCGAAGCCTTAAGTTCATTGTGGTGGTGGGTTTTGATGGAGCTGTCCATGACTTCTTCAACGGCATGAGGGCTCAAAGTTCCCTGGGAAACGACCATCAGTCGCACTGTGTCTGTTATCAGGTGGAGTAAGGCGTGGTCTTTAAGTAGCTTTGGGTATTCGCTGAAAATAGCGCTGGACTCGGGCGTTTCAATGTGAGCTTCTAAAGCAACTGCACCTTCACTTTTTAGCGTTTTCATCACCTTTGAAACGCAAAATATAGTGTTTAAGTAATCGTCTTTGTGGTACTTTGAGCCCTTGAAGGTCCTGCCAATACCTGCAAAAACAGCTTTGACCACGCCTGGACTGTTACCGATCATCATGCCGCCGATAGCGGATCCCAAGATACACCATCCTTCAATCGGAGCCGCGTGAATGAAGGGCGCCAGACTGCCGCCGCCCACAATAAAACTGCCAAACACGCAGACGTTCAAAAAAATAATGCCAAAGACACCAAACATAATAAATTCCAGGTGTGGCGTTTACCTTTCAAGTCAGTGGAATTAAACCCGGATTTGACTTGACTTGATATCGCCCCGATTTAATGAAAAGAAGACAAAGCTTGCTCCGGCAGCAGCGAGGGAACGTCTTGCCAAGCCTGGCGAATTTCACTCATCAGTCCGTGAATTTCTTCCAGGATTTGTAGGTCGTTTTGAGCGTTGGCATGCAGCAATCTGCGTGTCACATAGCTATAAAGTTCGTCCAGGTTGTGCGCTAATTCGCCACCTTTTTGAAAATCAAGGGCGCCCTGCAGACCCAACACGATTCGACTTGCGCGCGCAAGACTTTTGCACTTTTCTTGAATCGCGCCGTGCTGGAGGTGGCCCTTCGCGGCGTTGATACTTTCAATAAAACCATCAAATAGCATTTGAATCAGCGCCACACTGTTGGCAACTGACGCTTGCGAGGCTAAGTTGTCTGAGCCATAAAAGGCCATAGCTTTAAAATGAACACGCATAATTTTCAACTCCTACTGTTTTCACACATAGAAGGTATCGGACGATCATTTGAAAACTTAAGGACGCCTAGCAACACGGAACCGGGCATCTGCGTCAAGATCCCACTCATTTGCTCTTACCTGCTGATGGC
>CAIMHL010000087.1 GCA_903840825.1 uncultured beta proteobacterium | reverse complement strand
CTTATCCCTATTTGGGCAGCCGGATAAACGTCAGTCAGGCCTGCCAAAGACCATTGATTCACCCTGCGAACGACCCCCTCTTCGACATAGGCAATCGGTCCACTGTCGCCTGAACTGAACGCATCAAGTTTGTATGGATGAACTTTTTGCACCGACAGTGCCCCATGCACCGTTCCCGCGCAAACCACTGAGACGCCCTGTGCACCGGGTGTATTGACCACTGCCAGGGCATCCAAAACATTTTGTGGGCCATCAGGTGTTTGACTAGACGCGGGGCGCATAGCGCAGGTCAATACAACAGGCTTTCT
This sequence comes from uncultured beta proteobacterium, assembly GCA_903840825.1. Classification (GTDB taxonomy): domain Bacteria; phylum Pseudomonadota; class Gammaproteobacteria; order Burkholderiales; family Burkholderiaceae_C; genus Rhodoferax. Next base: position 9,063 of record CAIMHL010000087.1, on the reverse strand, counting down.
CGCAAGTTGATCACGGGCCAATACCGCATGCAAAAAATACGCCGTTTCCTCTAGGGTATCCGTGCCATGGGTCACCACCACGCCAGAAACATCATCCTGTGCAAGGTAGTGGGTAATCCTCTGAGCCAACCGCTGCCAGACTTCAAAACCCATGTCTTTGCTGTCCACTTGTGCTACTTGGTCTGACACCAAAGTCTGCCCCGCCAAAGCTTCAACCAGACCCGGGATGGCCAGTAGCAAATCATCAACACCAACTTGGGCGGCGACATAACCCACGTTATCGTTGCCGCTGCTTGCCTTGCCAGCGATGGTGCCACCAGTTGCGAGAAAAACAATTTTTTTTGCCATATTAGTTAAAGTAACTTGCAATCTTTTCTAAACTGTTTAAAAATACAGCTACTGTACGAAGAACCAGTATGTATGCGTTAACAGTAAAACTCACTACCTTCAAAGGAAGTCGCCATGTTTGAAAGCCCAAAACTCACCGCCAGGCAGCAACAAATTCTGGAGCTGATCCAAACCGCCATCTCCCGCACTGGCGCACCGCCAACGCGGGCCGAAATAGCCACGGAGCTGGGATTCAAATCAGCCAATGCCGCTGAAGAGCATCTTCAGGCGTTGGCCCGCAAAGGTGTCATTGAACTGGTCAGTGGCACCTCACGGGGCATCCGCATCAAAGGCGAAACCCTAAGATCCATCAACGAATCCCGCAGCAAGCAGTATGAGTTGTCCATGCCTGGACTATCCCAATTATGCTTACCCTTGATCGGCCGCGTCGCCGCAGGTTCACCCATTTTGGCGCAAGAGCATATCGACAAAACTTATTATTTGGAAAATAGTCTTTTCCAACAAAAACCTGATTATTTACTCAAGGTGCGCGGCATGTCGATGCGCGACGCAGGCATTATGGACGGTGATTTGCTGGCCGTTCAATCATCGAAAAATGCTAAAAATGGGCAAATAGTAGTCGCTCGATTAGGTGATGACGTTACGGTCAAGCGATTCAAACGAAACAACAACGTCATTGAATTGCACCCGGAAAATCCAGACTACCAAATCATTGTTGTGTCGCCCGGCGAACCCTTTGAAATCGAAGGCTTGGCCGTAGGATTAATTCGAAACACCATGATGATGTAAGCAAAAAGCGAAAGACCCACCATGAACTTTGCACTATTTGACCGACCCGGCGTTTTAGCCCCTTTGCACGACTTGATGAATTGGCTGGCGCCTGTGCCACAGGCAGAAAGCACGGAGCACCCACACCAGTGTCAAGACACATCGGCACTTGGTTTTGAATTGCATCTCCCGGCAAATCCAATTTTTGTCCCTGCTACACAGGCCAAGCCAAAAATGCTGGTCCCCGCGCAAAAGCCACTGCGGATTGTGCGTATCCTTGAAGCAGGACATACATCTGCCAGCGTAGGAAGAATGGTGATCTCCGGGCGAATGTCGGATGTGTGTGCTGAACTGGACCGGCTGGCCGCCAAGGAAGCGTCACTGCACTAAAGATATTTCCTTGAGGGCCTTGCCCAATAAACGTGAAATGGCAAGGCACAATCATGGGCTATGAATATCATTATTTTGGACGACTACCAAGATGCCGTTCGAAAACTCGAATGTGCCGCAAAGCTCGAACCTTACCAAGCAAAAGTTTATACCAACACGGTCAAAGGCCTCGGGCAGTTGTCGGTCCGACTTAAAGACGCGGACGTTATTGTGCTCAATCGCGAAAGAACGCACATCAACCGCCAACTGATCGAAAAACTCCCCAAACTCAAACTTATTGTTCAAACAGGCCGTGCCGGCCCACACATCGATATTGCGGCTTGTACCGAACGCGGCATTGCAGTTGCTGAAGGCTACGGCTCCCCTATTGCACCTGCTGAGTTGACTTGGGCGCTCATCATGGCAGCGACGCGCCGCCTGCCTCAATATATCGGCAATTTAAAGCACGGCGCCTGGCAGCAATCTGGTTTGAAGTCAGGGTCCATGCCGCCCAATTTTGGGATTGGATCGGTTCTACAAGGTAAAACTCTGGGAATCATGGGTTACGGGAAAATTGGCAAACTGGTGGCCGGCTTCGGGAAAGCGTTTGGCATGAACGTACTTATTTGGGGTCGAGAGTCCTCAAGAGACCAAGCGATCCTTGACGGCTTTTCTGTGGCTGAATCTCAAGAGGCCTTTTTTTCGGATTGCGATGTGTTGTCCCTGCACCTGAGGCTAACCGACGAAACGATCGACATTGTCAAACCCGAGGATCTGGCACGCATGAAACCGACGGCCTTGCTCGTCAATACGTCTCGGGCCGAATTGATTGAAACTGATGCACTTATCGGGGCACTCAACAAAGGGCGCCCAGGACTGGCCGCTATTGACGTTTTTGAGAGCGAGCCCATTTTGCAGGGTCATGCCCTACTCCGGCTTGAAAACTGTATTTGCACGCCGCACATTGGGTATGTCGAGCAAAACAGCTATGAACTGTACTTCGGCGCGGCTTTTGACAACGTGGTCAATTTCATCAAAGGGACGCCCACCAACATTGTTAACCCCGGTTCATTGCAAGTCAGGCGCTAAGCACTCAATACAAAAAATGCGCTGATGCACACGCGCAAGACGCACAAAACAACAAAGACTCCTCAAGAGATTACCCAAACCATGACACCTATTTTCACAACTGTTGGCATCGTTGGCGCTGGGGCCATGGGCCGAGGAATCGCCCAAATTGCAGCGCAATCAGGCAGCGCTGTGCGCTTGTTTGATATGCAAACCGAAGCATCAAAGGCTGCACAAGCCTCCATTTTTTCCCAATGGGACAAGCTGCTTGAGAAAGGTCGACTCGATATCGATCAAGTCAACGCCTACAAATCGCGACTCACCTGTGCAGGCTCCATCACTGAATTGGCCGACTGCCAATTGATCGTCGAGGCCATTGTTGAACGCCTTGACGTCAAAGTCAGCTTGTTTTCTGATCTTGAGAATCTGGTGAGCACCAGCACCGTACTGGCCACCAACACCTCCTCTTTGTCGGTTACGGCCATTGCAGCCAAACTCAAACGACCCGCTCAGTTTGCAGGCTTTCACTTCTTCAACCCTGTACCGTTGATGAAGGTCGTTGAAGTGATTGCTGGCCTCAAAACCAGCGCCAGCGTTTGTGCAGATTTAGCGCTCTTTGCCAAGCAAATGGGACATACCGCAGTACATGCCCAAGACACTCCCGGTTTTATTGTCAACCACGCTGGCCGTGGCTATGGCACCGAAGCGCTCCGCATTGTCAGCGAAGGCGTGACTGACTTCGCCACGATTGACCGCATTTTGAAAGACCAGATTGGCTTCAGACTCGGTCCGTTTGAGTTAATGGATTTAACCGCGCTTGACGTTTCACACCCCGTCATGGAGTCGGTTTACCATCAGTATTTTGAAGAACCCCGCTACCGACCCAGCGTGATCACGGCCCAACGTTTGGCCGGTGGCTTGCTGGGCAAAAAAGTCGGCGAAGGCTTTTACCGCTATGACAACGGCGTGCAGCAAGTTAGCCCAGAGCCCCCCGTGCCGCAGGTTGACGAGATGCCCCCGGTTTGGGTCTCACCCCGCGCGGCAAGACGGTCTGAGTTGCTTCAATTGCTCAAAAATCTGGGCGCTGATATTGAGACCTGCGCCTCACCCTCCCCGCTGGCGCTCACGTTGGTGGCGCCCCTGGGGTTCGACATCACGACCGTCGCAGTGGTAGAGCGGCTGGACCCCGCACGCACCATTGGCATTGACATGATGATGGACGACGCCAGCACCAAGCGGCGTGTGCTGGCCACCAACCCAGCGACCCGCCCCGATATCCGAAACGCCGCCCATGCCCTTTTTGCGCGCGACGGCAAGGCCGTCAGTGTCATTCGGGACAGCGGCGGGTTTGTCAGCCAGCGCGTGGTCGCCACCATCGTCAACATTGCCGCTGACATTTGCCAGCAAGGCATATGCACCCCTGCCGACCTTGAGACAGCCGTCACCTTGGGCTTGGGTTACCCCAAAGGCCCACTCGCGATGGGCAACCTGTATGGCCCCACGAATATTCTCGAAGTTTTGTTCAATATGCAAACGGTGTATGGAGATCCGCGCTACCGGCCCAGCCCTTGGTTGCGTCGTCGCGGTGCCATTGGCCTAAGCCTGTTGCACGAAGAAGAGTAAACCCTACTAAAAGCACGCCCATGACCGCCGAACTTAAACGCGCAAGCGAGGGCCAAACCCTGGTGCTCACCCTTTCAAACCCCAAACACCGCAATGCGCTGGGGCCAGAAATTTACACCGAAGGCATTGAAGCCTTGAGTTTGGCTGAAAGTTCGCCGGACATCCGCTCCGTGGTCATCGTGGGCGAGGGCCAGGTTTTCAGCGCAGGGGGTAATTTGGCGCGACTGCAAAACAACCGCCAGCAACCGGCTAGCGTGCAGGCCGAGAGCATTCGTGCTTTGCACGATTGGATTGAAGCTATTCGGACTTTCCCCAAACCCGTGATTGCGGCTGTTGAAGGGGCCGCCGCAGGTGCCGGTTTCTCGCTTGCGCTGGCTTGCGACTTTATTGTGGCGGCCGAAAATGCGGTTTTTGTGATGGCTTACAGCAACATCGCCCTTTCGCCTGACGGTGGCGCCAGTTGGAGCCTGATGCGCGCCTTGCCTCGCCCTATGGTCACCGAACTGCTGATGTGCGGCGAGCGCATCCGCCCGCAACGGCTGTTTGATTTAGGTCTGGTCAACCGGTTAAGCGCGCCCGGCCACGCCCTTACCCAGGCGCTGGCTTTGGCCAACCAACTTAATGGTCGCGCACCTAACGCGTTGGCCAGCATTAAAATCCTCATCAATGAAGCGTCGAGCAGCACGCTCACCGAGCAGCTTGATCGCGAACGCGACCATTTTGTGCGCAACCTGCACCATGCCAACGCGGGCATCGGCATCGCCGCTTTTCTTCACAAAGAAACCCCGTTTTTCGAATAGCCAAGGCACCCCGCCTAGTGAGCTACAGACCCTGCAGACACGCAGGTGACAAGCCCGGACGCTCACCAGCGTCCCGGGCGTGACAATATGGTGGTTTTAAGTCACACAAAAGACAGGCTATGGACGACCCAATTCTTACTATCGATGAACGCGAGGCAATTAATGCTGGACGTTGGTTTTCAACCCTTTCACCTTCACTGCGACACGACATACTTCGATGTGCTTACGTCAAACGTTACAAAGACGGCGAACTCATAACCGCTCGGGGCGAACCGCCCGAGGAATGGATTGCGTGCGCACGGGGTGCGGTGAGGGTCAGCTCCACCTCCATTTCAGGGAAGCAAATAACATTGACGTACGTGGAGCCGGGCATCTGGTTTGGGGATGTATCGATTTTCGACGGAGACCGGCGCACCCACGATGCTTACGCTCACGGCGACACCACCGCCCTGTGCGTGGCCAAAGCCGATTTCAAAAAAATTCTGGCTCTGCATGCAGAGCTTTACGAAGCCCTGCTACGCCTGCACGCACGCCGTATTCGTCAGCTTTACGGCTTGGTAGAAGACCTCAACACCCTGCCCCTGCGCGCCCGCTTGGCCAAGCAGTTGTTACACCTAGTGCGCAGCTATGGAGTGCCCTCGCTCAGCGATGGGCGAGAAATGCGGATCAGCCTGCAACTGGCCCAAGAAGAACTTGCCCAGTTGCTGGGCGCATCCCGGCAGCGGGTCAACCAAGAGCTCAAGTCCATGGAGCGCGAGGAAGCCATTCGCATCGAAACGGGTGGACTCGTGGTGCGCAACCGGGAGGCGCTGTTACGGATCAGCGAATCCGACAATTAACAACACCAACAGGGACGATCACATGAGCGACTTTGACCACTTTGTAGGGACACAAAGCGTCTCTGAGAAACAAGCCTTTGACGTAGCTGCTCTCACAGGCTGGCTAGAGCAAAACCTCCCGGGCTTCAAGGGCCCTTTAACGGTCGAATCGTTCAAAGGTGGGCAGTCCAACCCCACTTACAAACTCACGACACCCGGCATAAGTTACGTCATGCGGGCCAAGCCAGGGCCGGTGGCCAAACTGCTGCCCTCGGCGCATGCTATTGAGCGTGAGTTTGCGGTGATGAGTGGCCTGCATGGCACCGATGTGCCAGTACCTCAGATGTTTTGTTTGTGCACGGACGAGTCCGTCATTGGTCGCGCCTTCTACATCATGGAATTCATGCAAGGCCGCATTTTGTGGGACCAAACCTTACCTGGCATGAGCCCCAGCGAGCGCGGCGCTATTTACGACGAGATGAACCGCGTCATGGCGGCTTTGCACACCGTAAAGTTTGCCGACCGGGGTTTGGCTGGTTACGGCAAGCCGGGTAATTATTTTGACCGCCAGATCAGCCGCTGGAGCAAGCAATACCTGGCCTCTGCAGATGGTGCAGGCCCCATGTCCCAACCGATTGAGGAGATGGATCAACTGATCAAGTGGCTGCCCCTGCACATTCCTGCGATGGCCCGCGCAGAAGAGATGGTCAGCATCGTCCATGGCGACTATCGCCTAGACAACCTCATGTTTCACCCGACAGAGCCGCGCGTTATTGCGGTGCTGGATTGGGAGCTTTCCACACTGGGCCACCCGCTGGCCGACTTCAGTTACCACTGCATGGCCTGGCACATTCCGCCGGGCGCGTTTCGGGGCATTGGCGGCCTTGATGTTAAAAGTTTGGGTATCCCCGAAGAAGAGGACTACATCCGCCGCTACTGCGCTCGCACAGGTCTGACTAGCCCCGAAGCGCTCAAAGCGGACTGGAACTTTTACCTGGCCTACAACCTTTTCCGGCTGGCTGCCATTTTGCAAGGCATCGCCAAACGCGTCGAAATGGGCACTGCGGCAAGCGCGCAAGCGGTGTCTTCAGCGGTAGGCGCCAAACCGCTGGCCCAAATGGCGTGGAAATTTGCCCAGCAAGCCTAAACACCTCTCTCAATACAAATTTAACGATAACAAAAGGAAAACATATGGATTTTGACTACTCACCCAAAACCAAGGCGCTTGAAATCAAGTTGCAGAAGTTTATGGCGGACTACATCTACCCCGCTGAAGGCGCCTACCACGCAGAGATTGAGGCCAACACAGCCGCAGGCAAACGCTGGACGCCACTTCAAACCATTGAAAATCTCAAAGTAAAAGCACAGGCTGAGGGCCTGTGGAACCTATTCCTGCCCGTGGACAGTGCTGCGGCCTCTGGCTACACAGGTGCCGGATTGACCAACCAAGAATATGCACCGCTGGCTGAAATCATGGGCCGCGTCATGTGGTCCAGCGAGGTATTCAACTGCTCAGCCCCTGACACGGGCAACATGGAAACCATTGCCCGTTATGGCTCAGAAGAAAACAAAGCACGCTGGTTAAAGCCCTTGTTAGAGGGCAAGATCCGCTCCGCCTTTGCCATGACTGAGCCCGACGTCGCCTCCAGCGATGCCACCAATATCGAGACCCGCATTGAACGCGATGGCGATGACTACGTCATCAATGGACGCAAGTGGTGGACATCGGGTGCGGGCGATCCACGTTGCGCCATTTACATCACCATGGGCAAAACCAACCCCGATGCGGCTCGCCATTCACAGCAAAGCATGGTGTTGGTTCCCGCCAACACGCCTGGTTTGAAAGTGGTTCGTTCGCTCAATGTCATGGGTTACGACGACGCACCCCACGGACACATGGAAGTTCTGTTTGAGAACGTCCGCGTGCCGGTGAGCAATATTTTGCTGGGCGAAGGTCGTGGCTTTGAGATTGCCCAAGGTCGCCTTGGCCCTGGCCGCATTCACCACTGCATGCGTCTGATCGGCTTGGCCGAACGCGCCCTCGAGTTGATGTGCAAACGTGCGTCGGCCCGTATTGCATTTGGCAAAACGGTGGCATCTCAAACCGTCACCCAAGAGCGCATTGCCGAGGCCCGTTGCAAAATCGACATGGCCCGGCTGTTGACGCTCAAAGCGGCCTGGATGATGGACATGGGCGGCAACAAGTTTGCCAAGAACGAGATTGCCATGATCAAGGTGGTTGCCCCCAGCATGGCCTGCCAGGTCATCGACTGGGCGATGCAAGTGCATGGCGGAGGTGGCATGTGTGATGACTTCCCGCTGGCCTATTCTTACGCCAATGCGCGCACCCTGCGCTTTGCCGACGGCCCGGATGAAGTTCACCGCAACTCCATTGCCAAAATGGAACTGGGTAAGTATGCAGTCAACGCAAAACCGGTAGAGATGCCGATTACACGCGGTTGCTAAAAAAAATAGCAGTCAAGTCGCCTGGCTTGGCTGCTATTTAATTAATAGCTTGTTAAGCACACCATCATTGGTCTAGAAGCCAATTTCTTATAAATAATCACCGTCAGACCAGGCTAGATTAAAAGCGTCATTTGAGACTCTCCACCCAAGCGCCTAGCGCGACAGCAGGGTCACGCCAAGCTGCTCCAAATAAGCCATGACCGCTGGGCTCACCGGTCCTTGATCGCGGGCTTTTTCAGCCATATCGGCCGCTACTTTCAACTGCCCTAGTGTGGCAAGCGACACCGCAGTCCCAAGCAACCAGCGCGGTTCATCAGGGCGCACTTTCAGGGCCATGGCATAGGCGTCAACCGAGGCTTGGTGCTGACCCAATCTTTGCGCCACGTTGCCCCTGATCGCCCAAATATCCGGGTACCCAGACAAGGCGGGCGTCAACCGCACCAGCATGTCCATGGTCAGGCTAGCCTGCCCCATCGATAACTGCATGCGCGCCAACTCACGCACCAATGAGGCCAGTCGATCATGCTGCGTGAGCGCCGACCCTCCCGACTGATCGCGCTCGGCCGCAGCCACGGCCTGGTTTAACAGCTCAACGGCGGCCACTTGCATCCCTGAGCGCCATAGACTCTGCGCCTGAGCGAGCACGGCCTGCTCTGTGGGGCTAACATCCAAACCCTGCGGCGGCGGCACGGGCGGTCCCGATGCTTCTGCAGTTGCCACCGGCTTGGCTAGCGCTGCCAACCGGGCAGCAGGCGCACGTTGCGGCAAGGGCGACACCACCGGCAAGGGCGCAGCAGCAGCAG
>CAIMHL010000086.1 GCA_903840825.1 uncultured beta proteobacterium | reverse complement strand
CGCGACATTGTTCTGCCGCAGGCACTCCCTTTGATGCTGCCCCCGCTGGGCGGTATCTTGGTTAACTTGGTCAAGCATTCGGCCATCGTCAGTGTGATCGCGGTATTTGACCTGACAACCCAGGCACGTACGGTGGTGTCAGACACCTTCATGGCCTTCGAGATCTGGCTGACCACAGCGGCGATGTACCTGGTTATGACAGTGACTCTATCGCTTCTGGTGGCCTGGCTAGAGCGGCGTTACAAGGTGCATTGATTCACATGTGACGCCCCAGCGGCCAGCTCGCCGACGCGTGACGATATTATTTACCTTTGGAGTTCGAACATGAAATTGACCACCCGCCTTTTAGCCATTCTCTTGTTTATGCCTTTGTTGTGCTTGCAGCCGGCACTCGCGCAACAGGACAATACCTTAGACAACATCAAGAAGCGGGGTAGGTTGGTCGTCGGCTTTGGCAGTTTTATACCTTGGGCGATGCGCGACAAGCAGGGCCAATGGATCGGTTTTGAGATTGATGTTTCGGCCAAACTGGCGAAAGACATGGGCGTGTCTGTGGATCTTGTGCCGACTGCCTTTGACGCCATCATCCCATCCCTGATTGCAAACAAGTTTGACGTGATCATTGGCGGCCTCACTGTGACGCCTGTGCGTAAGGAACAGATCGACTTCAGCGACCCGTATTCCACCTCCGGACAGGGTGTGGCCGCATCCAAGGCGATTGCCGCCAAGCTGAAATGGCCAGATGATTACAACAGCGCAAGCGTGACATGGGTTTGCCGGCGTGGCACGGCCTCATGCAAGATCATCGAGGACAAATGGCCAAAAGCCGTGATTCGCCAGTTCGACGATGACGCCATCGCCTTCCAGGAAGTGATCAACGGCAGCGCGCATGCGATTGTTTCAAGCGAACCCAAGCCCACTTTTTTCTCATTGAAAAATCCGGATCGATTGTTCAAGCCGAATGGTGAAAACGTGTCTAATTCTGTAGAAGGCTTTGGTGTGCGAAAAGGCAGCCCGGTCACCCTGGCCTATTTCAACGACTGGATTGTTAAAAACAAAGACTGGCTGACCCAGCGGCATACCTATTGGTTCAAAACCCAAGAATGGGCCGCACTAGTGCCCTGATGGCTGTAAACAGGCTATAAAAAATAGTGATGTCAGAGTCTAAGCCGAGACGCCTAACTGTCAGGGCGCGTACCCGCTTCACGCGGTGGGATCTTGTGCTCGCCATGGTGTTGGTCTTGGCCGTGGCCGGCTTGTTGTGGCGTGCCTCCGGTGTCTTCAGCTACAAGTGGGCTTGGAGCACCGTCTGGCCGTTTGTCTTCCGGTTCGACGAATTAACGGCCTCTTGGGTTCCAAACTTGCTTGCCGAGGGCTTGGCCACCACACTGCGCTTAGCCTTTTGGGGTATTTTGGCCGCGAGCCTTATCGGCACTGTGATGGGTTTTGCCAGGGTAAGTCAGCGCCTCGTGTTTCGGCTGATTGGTACAGCCTATGTGATGTTGATTCGCAATATTCCACCGGTTGTTTTTGTGTTTGTCTTTGTCTATT
>CAIMHL010000085.1 GCA_903840825.1 uncultured beta proteobacterium | reverse complement strand
CTGGGACGAGGACGACTACGCCGACACTGGCCGACAACGAAAGGTGAACCCATATGCAGTCTGATAAAACTGTGGTACAGTCTGCCTGTTGCCGTCGCACGCAGCAGTTAAAAGCCGTTACTCATGCATTGGCCTCTTTCGGGAGGGTGCGACCCAGTGCAGTAGTAACGGCTTTTTGCGTTCACGACGGCAGCCCTCAGAGCGGGTTAGCTAACGGGCCAATGTCGGGGCCGCACTCATATACCGATGGCATTGCAGTCACGACCCCGATGCCTGTGGCGTTCCGTAGCGACCATGTAAACGAGCAACACAAACCGACATCAGCGTTTAGCCCACGAGACGGGCGCTCGATAAGCAGAATACGGCGTTCAGCGTGCAGCAGTCCCTTGGGATGGCTGAAGACCCCCAAACCAGACAGGTCGGGAGTCTTGGGGTCGTGCTATGGCCAAACCACAAAGGACCATCATGCCGCCTGAACAGCCCTCCAAGGTCGAGACATGCGCCAACCGTTTTGAGCTAATGGTCCATTGGGGTCAGCCGTTTGACCCTGCCTGGGCACATATGATGCTTGCCCAGTGGTTGGCCAATCGTAACGCCAGCGTTTATGATTCGGCTGAAGAAACAAAAGGCCGTGAGAATGCGAATTCCTAAACTTGCCCCATTCAAACAGATGCCGGATCTGAAACCTATGAAGGTGGCGGATCTAAAGCCAATTGATACCGGTTCTGTTTCCAAGAGGCAGTCACTCAAGGAGTGGCATGCAGCCGGTGGTGGGGTTCCGGTTGGCTACGAGGGCCGCGAGCATGTCTGGCACAAGAAGGTCCAGCGACTTGCCGACGATGGCAAAGTTAAGATGGCCGGTGACGTCCATATGGGTGCCGGTGGTGTTATGACGGGGTTGATAGGGGCCTACAACAAGGCGGATAAAGCCGTTGACGCCGCAATGGCCGCCAAAAGAGCGTTACCTGCCGCAGAGCGTAACGCCAACAAGGCCAATTTTCTTGAGCCAAGCGCCGAGAAGCGGCGGATGTACCACGGCACCAAGTCCGACATCCAATCGTTTTACCCAGGCCGCAAGGGCTCGTTTGTTTCGCCAGACCCCGAGTTTGCCAGCGACTTTGCCGAGAGGTCCGCCACTGGTCGGCATGGCCCCAACGTGATGCCCGTGCGCGTGCAAGTGCGCAACCCATTCGATTACGACAACCCTGCCCACATGAAAGCCGTCCGTGAAGAGGCCAAAAAACGCTTCCCCGGCAACAAGGGCGTGCAGTACGAACTCGACGCAATCGCTGGCGTGGACGACACTGGCGGCATGCACAGCAACTGGTCGTCGGTCGAGCACCCAGACGTCCAGAGGCTGATCAAAGAACTTGGCCACGACGCTTACTACAGCAGCGAGGCGGGCGTCAAGAATCTTGGCATCTACGACCCCAAGCGCATCAAGTCTGACATTGGGAACAGGGGCACCTACGACATTAACAAGGCCGACATCAACGAGGCCCATGGCGGTGCAGTCCACATGGCCAAAGGTGGCGTGATGGGTGTTGGCATCAACATTGCCGAGGCGGTGGCCAAAGCTAGCAAGAAAGCCGACAAGATTATTGAGGCCCAGCAAGCCCCCAAGGGCGTCGAGCCTATTGTGGTCAAGGACAAGCCTGCTAAGGCCGCCAAGCCCGCAAACTACAGCCCAAAGGTGTTGGAATCAACCGCCGCTCGATTTGCAGACAGTATTGCGGCGGCCAACCCAAAGATGCCTGCTGAGGAAGTCTCTAAAAAAGCGATGACTCAGGCCACCAAAAAATTGGAGTGGGAGCGAACCCAAAAGCCTGAACTTGAGAAGCGCTATGGGGATCTGGTGAGGTCGTCTTATTCCGACTCCAATCCCATGAAGCAACAAAACACGCCTGACGTGGTGCGCGAGAGAATGCGTAAGGCAAACGAGTTCCTTGATCAACCAACAGAGCCGTGGACGCCGCCAAAACCTGAGTTGCAGGCATTTGATCGTTCTTCCATCAAAGATGCGCTGGAGGGATTTCCCGGCGTCGAGCAGTCCAAGTTCCCGCGTGATACACCTTCTCGTGCCAACATCGAGCACGTCGAGGGGTTGTACACTGATCCAGCCAACCGCGCTTTGATTGAGAAGCAGATTCTGCGTGGACTGCCACTAGGCGGGGAGACTTTCTACGCCTCCTTGTATCCCGTAAAGCAGGCGGTGCTTGAGGCGGGTATGCCTGCCGAAAAGTTTGATCAATGGATTCACGGCTTGGCTCCAGCGTCGGCACGAAATTCCATCATGAACGAAATGGCGTCTGGCCAATTATTGCGCAGCATGAACGCCAGAGGCATTCCCTTGACCGAAGAGAATGTTGCCAAAGAGATGGCTTTGTTCCAAGAGAAGTTTGGTATTGGCGTACCGTTGATGCCAGTGCATCGCGAGGGCGTGGCCAAAGTGCTTGAGGGCGGACAGAACTTGCGGGACATGAGCCTTGCGAACATCCCCACCAACTACAAGAT
>CAIMHL010000084.1 GCA_903840825.1 uncultured beta proteobacterium | reverse complement strand
GGCATAGAGGTCAGCGTTGGCGCTTTCGGCGAACATATCGGAGCCTTTGACGTGAATGCTGCATTCGGCTCGCTGCCTGAGTTCTTTTTCCTTTTGCTTTTCGACGGAGAGGAGGACTTTGACATCGACGACTTGGTCGAAATGTCGAATGATACGATCAAGTTTGGTCGTGACATAGCTGCGCAGGGCGGGGGTAACTTCAAGATGGTGACCGCTGATCGTCAGGTTCATAAATAGTCTCCAGTAGCACTCAAGGTTGAAAAATGCCTGAAAAAACAGGCAACACGAAAAAATAAAATTCAAAAAGCTGCCGTGAAATAACTATGCGCTCGAAAATTCATAAATGCAATTTATTTCATTGACGCACTGCAGCAAAAGAGAGATTTTGCTTGCACTCGAAAATACGGGCTTTGCGAATTTGCAAGGGGTAAGACCATGTTTTGTGCTTTAAGCAATGGTTTTTAAGACTCTTATCCAACTTGGCAGATCGCACGGTGCGATAATTTATGAGTCATTACTGCCGGAGAAAACTCCTTGGAAACCTACCCTAGTCGGTAGCTTTCAACGCCCTTAACTGCATCGGGGTTGAAAGCGAAACCCTGTCCGCCTTGCCTGATGCAATTATTTAAAAGGGAGTGAGCCATGCTCAACATCTTCTCGCTGGCCAATGGTCGACTCTTTCAGGAAGAGATCGAGTCCCTGGAAGAGTTATCCAATTTTCAGCCTATCTGGGTCGACCTTGAGTCCCCAACGCTGGAAGAAAAACGCTGGATCAAGCAGTACTATGGCCTTTCCATCCCGGAAGATGCGATGGACGAGGACATCGAAGAGTCCGCCCGCTTTTACAAAGAAGACAACGGCGAGTTGCACCTCCGAAGCGACTTTTTGGTCGCCGATGACGCTGAGCCCCACACGGTGCGGGTTGCGTTTATTCTGAATCTTGAGAACGACGCCCTTAAAAGCAAAGGCGTGCTGTTTGCCATTCACGACGAAGATGTGCCTGTGTTCCGATTGTTGCGCATGCGCGCCCGCCGGGCGCCAGGTCTGATTGAGGATGCCAAAGAGGTGCTGCTCAAGCTGTTTGACGCCGATGCCGAGTACTCCGCCGACACGCTTGAAGGCATTTACGATGAGCTTGAGAAGGTCAGTAACAAGGTCTTGTCGGGCAACATGACCGATGCGCTGGCCGGTGAAGTGCTAGGCGCCATTGCGCGGCACGAAGACATGAGCGGGCGCATTCGCCGCAACGTGATGGACACGCGCCGCGCCGTGAGCTTCATGATGCGCAGCAAAATGCTCAATGGCGAGCAGTTTGAAGAAGCACGCCAGATTTTGCGCGACATGGACTCGCTGGATTCGCACACGGCGTTTTTGTTCGACAAGATCAACTTTTTGATGGACGCCACGGTGGGTTTCATCAATATCAACCAAAACAAGATCATCAAGATTTTCTCGGTGGCCAGTGTGGCGCTGCTGCCCCCCACCTTGATTGCCAGCGTGTACGGCATGAACCTGAAGTTTCCCGAGCTGGAATACCTGGGCGCCTGGAATTACCCGTACACCGTGGCCTTGATGGTGGCCAGTGCCTTGGTGCCCATGTGGTATTTCAGAAAGCGCGGTTGGCTTAAGTAAATTTGGCCTCCAGGCGCCTGAATACATGCTTGAGCAGCTACTTTTTTGGTAGCGTCCGCATCAGTGCATTAACGATGGCCAGCGCGTAAACGCTGGCCACCTCGAGCACAAAGCGGGGGAAGTCAACGTGGGCTTGGTCGTCAGCGCGGTCCGAGATGGTGCGCACGGCCGCAAAGGGAATGCCATAGTCAAAACACACTTGTGCAACGGCCGCCCCTTCCATCTCCACCGCCAGCGGGACGAACCCTCCGGTTTGCAAGTCGTTTTGCAGCACCAGTGACTCAAGCGCCTCCGAGACAAAGCGATCGCCGCTGGCAATCAGACCGGCATGCACGGCATAGGAGACATTCATTGAATTTTTGCCCAACTCGCTTGCGGAGCCCGCACAGCATGCTTGAGCAGCTTCCAAAAGTAGAGCAGTCAGGGGTTCATCGCAATCAAACCGCGTGCGCTCGTAAAGGGGGATTTGGTAGCGCGGAAACAGGGGCGAGGCGTCCATGTCGTGCTGCAAAAACTCGGTGGCCACCACCACGTCACCCACCTGAACTCCCTGCCCCAAGCCACCTGCCACCCCCGTAAACACGATGCGTTGGACGCCAAAGGCCTCAATCAGGGTGGTGGCCGTGGTGGCGGCGGCTACTTTGCCAATTTTTGACAAGGCCAGCACCACTGGGTGACCATGCAATTCGCCGCACCAAAACTCCCGCCCTGCGCGTGTTTGGCAGCTTGGATTTTTTAGCTGCTCAATCAGCCCCCGCTGTTCATCCGCGAGGGCACTGAGAATGGCGGTGGTCAATTATTTGCCACGCAACTCGCGGCGTAAAATTTTGCCGACCGGAGTTTTGGGCAATTCGTCACGGAATTCCACCACTTTGGGCTGCTTGTAGCCGGTGAGGTTTTCACGGCAATAAGCGCGCACTTTGGCTTCGGTCAGGTCTGGGTCTTTCTTGACAATGACCAGTTTTACCGCTTCACCCGTGTTGTCGTCGGGCATGCCCACGCAGGCGCATTCCATGACGCCTGCCAATTGGGACACCACATCTTCCAGCTCGGTGGGGTAGACGTTGAAGCCGCTCACCAGAATCATGTCTTTCTTGCGGTCGACAATTTTGAAGTAACCGCGCTCGTCCATGATTCCGATATCGCCGGATTTGAAGTAGCCGTCAGGCGTCATGACCTTGGCAGTCTCATCCGGGCGCTGCCAGTAGCCCGCCATGACTTGGGGGCCTTTGATGGCGATTTCACCCGTTTGGCCGATCGGCACCTCGGCGCCATCATCGTCGAGCAACTTCATGTAAGTGCCAGGAATTGGGACACCAATGGTGCCCGAGTATTCCGTGGCCGTCACCGGGTTGCAGCTGGCCGAAGGCGAAGTCTCAGACAGACCGTAGCCCTCGCAGATGGGGCAGCCGGTCTTCTCAAACCAGAGCTTGGCCACGGAGCTTTGAACCGCTGTGCCGCCGCCCAGCGACACCTTCAGGTGACTCCAGTCAACCGACCCAAAATCTGGGTGGTTGGCCAGCCCGTTAAACAGCGTGTTAACCGCCGGGAAGCTGTGAATGGTGTGCTTGGACAGCTCTTTGAGAACTGCCGGAAAATCGCGTGGATTGGGGATCAAAATCAGCTTGCCACCCATGCGCATGGACAGCATCATGCCGACTGTGAACGCGAAAATATGGTACAGCGGCAAGGCGCAAACGGTCGTCAACTGCTCTTCAGCCGGTACCTTTTTCATGGCGGGCTGGTTCCAGGCCTCGGACTGAAGCACGTTGGCAATCACGTTGCTGTGCAAAAGCACGGCGCCTTTGGAGACGCCTGTGGTGCCACCGGTGTACTGCAGCACGGCCACATCGTCGTGGTTGATGACGGGTTTTTTGAGCGAACCGCTGCTGCCCTTCGCCACGGCCGCGTTGAAGCGAATGGCATTGGGTAAGGTGAACTCGGGCACCATCTTTTTCACATGGCGCACCACGTAGTTGACCAATGTGCCCTTCAGGAAGCCAAGTTGGTCGCCCATCGCGCACAGCACCACATGCTTGACCGGCGTATTGGCAATGCACTTCTCCAGCGTGGCGGCAAAGTTCTCAATAATGACAATCGCCTTGGACCCTGAGTCCTTGAGTTGGTGTTCCAATTCGCGCGGGGTGTACAAGGGGTTGACATTCACCACCACAAAGCCCGCCCGCAGAATGGCGGCTACCGCCACCGGGTATTGCGGCACGTTGGGCATCATGATGGCCACGCGGTCGCCTTTGACCAGGCCCAGGCTTTGCAAATAAACCGCGAAGGCCTGGCTGAGACTATCGGTTTCGCCGAACGTAAGGTCACGCCCCATGAAACTATAGGCGGTGCGACCCGCGTACTTTTTGAAGCTCTCCTCCATCAAGGCCACCAAAGAGGGGTATTGCGAGGTGTCCAGGTCAGCGGGAACACCGGGAGGGTAGCTCTTAAGCCAAATACGATCGGTCATTGTGGGTCTCCAATAATCAAAATTCGGATCAACTGCGCAGGGCAGTCAACACTTCGTCCAGCATCTTCTTGGCATCGCCAAACAGCATGCGGTTGTTTTCTTTGTAGAAAAGCGGGTTATCCACGCCCGCATAGCCCGAGGCCATGCTGCGTTTCATCACGATAGAGGTCTTGGCTTTCCAGACCTCTAGTACCGGCATGCCGGCAATCGGGCTGGTTGGGTCGTCCTGGGCGGCCGGGTTCACGATGTCGTTGGCGCCGATCACCATCACCACATCGGTGGCGGGGAAGTCGTCGTTCAGTTCGTCCATCTCAAACACGATGTCGTAAGGCACTTTGGCCTCGGCCAGCAGCACGTTCATGTGGCCGGGCATGCGCCCCGCCACCGGGTGAATGCCAAATCGCACGTTGACGCCTTGGGCGCGCAGATGCTTTGTGATCTCAAACACCGTGTGTTGGGCCTGCGCCACCGCCATGCCGTAGCCAGGCACGATCACCACGCTTTTGGCCTCGCGCAGCATTTCGGCGGTTTCCAGTGCGTTGACCGGGCTCACTTCGCCGACCGGTTGCTCTGCATCGCCGGCCGCTTTGGGCTTGACCGCTGTGGTGCCAAAGCCCCCCGCAATCACGCTGATAAAGCTGCGGTTCATGGCGTTGCACATGATGTACGACAGAATCGCCCCGCTCGAGCCCACCAGGGCACCGATCACGATCAAAAGGTCGTTGCTCAGCATGAAGCCGGTGGCCGCTGCGGCCCAACCCGAATAGCTGTTGAGCATGGACACCACCACCGGCATATCGGCGCCGCCAAT
>CAIMHL010000083.1 GCA_903840825.1 uncultured beta proteobacterium | reverse complement strand
TCAAAGAGCGCGAGCAGGCCGCCATGCCGCCTTTTAGCTACCAGGCGCTGGTGCGGGCCGAGGCACACAGCCAGGAAGTGGCCCAGGGTTTTCTGACCGCTGCCAGCGCAGCCGTGGCCACGATGGCAGACGCCGAGGCGATTGCCCAAGCCCTCTTTATATTTCCGGCGGTGCCCATGAGCATGCAGCGCATTGCCAATGTCGAGCGCGCCCAGATGCTGATTGAGAGCAGCTCACGGGTCGCCCTCCAACGTTTTCTGGCCGACTGGCAAGCAGTGCTGCACGCCACACGGCTGCAGCCTGAAGGCAAAGGGCTGATCCGCTGGGCGATTGACGTGGACCCGCTGGCGATTTGAAGTTTTAAGGCGTTTGGGTGGGGGCCAACGATAATCACCCCATGAGTACACCTGAAAAAATGGCCACCAGCGCCCAATCCGCCGCCAATACTGGCTTTGACACCCTGCCCCTGAACCCGGCCACCCTAGACAACCTGAAACAACTGGGCTATCTGGAGATGACCCCCATTCAGGCGGCCGCCCTGCCACCTGCCCTGGCCGGCAAAGACCTGATAGCCCAGGCCAAAACCGGCAGTGGCAAAACAGCCGCCTTTGCCTTGTCGCTGTTGACCAACCTGAACCCTCGCCGTTTTGCGGTGCAAGCCCTGGTGTTGTGCCCCACGCGCGAACTGGCCGACCAGGTGACGATTGAGATTCGCCGCCTGGCCCGCGCCGAAGAAAACATCAAGGTGGTGACCCTGTGCGGTGGCGTGGCCCTGCGTGGCCAGCGCGCCTCGCTGGAGCACGGTGCGCACATTGTGGTGGGCACACCCGGGCGCGTGATGGACCACTTGCAACGCGAATACCTGAACCTAGAAGCCCTCAACACTCTGGTGCTGGACGAGGCTGACCGCATGCTCGACATGGGCTTTTTCGACGATATTGCCACCGTCACCAAGCAGTGTCCCAAAGAGCGCCAAACCCTGCTTTTTTCAGCCACCTACCCCGAAGGCATTGAAAAACTGGCCAAGCAGTTCATGCGTGAGCCGGTGCAGATCAAGGTTGAATCGCTGCACGCCGAGAGCCTGATTGAGCAGCGCTTTTACGAAGTCACCCGCCACACCCGCCTAGCCGCCGTGGCGCAGTTGCTGAACCATTTTCGCCCCATCAGCACGCTGGCCTTTTGCAACACCAAGCAGCAGTGCAAAGACCTGGTGACCTATCTGCAAGAGCAGGGCTTCAATGCGCTGGCGCTGTATGGTGAGCTGGAGCAGCGCGAGCGCGACCAGGTGCTGGCCCAGTTTGCCAACCGCAGTTGCTCGGTGCTGGTGGCCACCGACGTGGCCTCACGCGGCCTGGACATCACGCAGCTAGAGGCGGTCATTAATGTGGACATCACACCGGACGCCGAAGTGCATGTGCACCGCATTGGCCGCACCGGCCGCGCGGGCGAGTCGGGCTTGGCGCTGAGCTTGGCGGCTATGTACGAGATGGGCTTTGTCGGCAAGATTGAGCAGTACCAAAACAGCCCTTCGGTCTGGCACAAGCTGGAAGAACTCACCCCCACCGGCGAAGGCCCCTTGCTGCCACCGATGGTGACCTTGCAAATACTGGGTGGCCGCAAAGAAAAAATTCGCCCCGGTGACGTACTGGGCGCTTTGACCGCCGATGCGGGTTACAGCCGTGAGCAGATTGGCAAAATCAACGTCACTGAGTTCACCACCTTTGTAGCGGTCAACCGCGACATCGCCCAGCAAGCCATGCACAAACTCAACGCAGGGAAAGTCAAAGGCAAGAGCGTTCGCGTGCGTCTTTTGTAAGCTTTAGGCGTGTCAGGCAAACACCTACACAAGGCATAGCGGTTTGCTGACTTCAGAAACCCGGGGGTGCGGATACATTGGTGTTGTCGACTTAAAAAGCGACACCACCACTGGAGAAGATGAATGAATAACGCCCCCCTTGCACTGACCTTGAACCCCTTCAGTCTGATGATGGACCCTGAGCTGGTTCTGCAAACCATGGAGCGCTCGCTGCAACTGCGCGGCCTGCGTCGCCACAAACTGCGCCCCTTGGACAAGCCGCTGATTCCCTTGACCCAAGAGGCCATCGCCAGCCGGATCGCCTTTGACGCAGCCATTGACGCCCAAGACCTGGCTGACCACGCCGAGGCGTACTTGCTGAACTAAAAAATTCTGCAAGCGCCCCAAAACGGGTCTCCCTACCCGGCCACCTACTCAATAGAATAGCCCCCTGGCCTCAAATTAATGAGTGCTAGCGGGGGCAACCCTCGTCAAGATGGGTAATTGAAACAGGTGTGATCACAAGATGTCCCTTTTAGTTATTGATGCCTTGAACATCATCCGCCGTATTCACGAGGCCATTCCCACGCCTGACAGCGCGGAGAAGGTGGCCGATACGGTCAAATCAAGCCTGAGCTCGTTCAAGCGGGCCCTTAAAGCGCACAACCCAACGCACGCGGTGGCCGTCTTTGACTTTGGGGGTCGCACCTGGAAACACGCGCTCTTTGACGGCTACCAAGCCCACCGCAAACCCATGCCGCAACACTTGCGCGATGGCCTCTTGACGATCAAGCAGGAACTTCAGGCCCAGGGCTTGCACTGGATTGCGATAGAGGGCATCGAAGCCGATGACGCCATTGCCGCGCTGGTTGAAAAATGGTGTCAACACAGTGCTGAGCGCGCCGTCATTTTGTCGACCGACAAAGACTTTTTACAACTGCTCAACGACCAGGTTTGTGTTTACGACCACTTCAAAGGTGCGTGGCGCGATGAGGCTTATGTGCTGGAGAAATTTGGCGTCAAGCCTTCGCAGATAGGCGACTTACTGGCCTTGATGGGCGATGCAGCCGATGGCATTCCTGGTGTGGACAAAGTCGGCAGCAAAACGGCGGCAACCCTTTTGCGCATCAACGGTACGCTGGAGAGGGTGCTCTCAAACGCCGACAAAGTGGCTGGGCAAGTGGGCGTGAATTTACGCAAGGGCATCGAGATTGCCCGACTGTCCCGGCAACTGGTGTCGTTCAAGACCGACACGCCGCTGGGGCTGACTTGGAAGATGCTGACCCAAAACAACGAGGCGCCTGCCGAATAAACCACAGGGGTTTACTGCCCCTGACTTTGTCCCTGCATCGCCCGCAGCTTGTCTTTTTTGCTCGGGCGCTTGCCCTTGACACCCCCATTGGCATGGTCAACCACCTCGCCACTCACAGACAAAGCAGCAGCAGGCGCCGCCTCTTGCGCCTCAAAGCCGTCAACAGACTCCAAGGCCATGTCCAAGCCCTGACGTTTTTGTATCAGCTTGAAATGCGCCTCACTGTCCGCGCTGACAAAGCTCACGGCCAAGCCGCGCTCGCCGGCACGTCCGGTGCGCCCGATGCGGTGCGTGTAGTCCACCGCTGAGCGCGGCAAATCAAAATTCACCACCACAGGCAGCTGGGCAATATCAAGTCCGCGTGCGGCCACATCAGTCGCAATCACCACTTTCAGGCGCGAGGCCTTGAAATCAGCCAGCACCTGCGTGCGCTTGCCCTGGCTTAACTCACCATGAAAGGGTTCGGCGTAGATGCGCGCTTTGCGCAGTTTGTCGGCCACCATCTCGGCGGCGTGCTTGGTGGCCACAAACACCAGCACCCGGCTCCAGTGGTTGAGGCCAATCAAATGGCGCAGCAGTTGGGTGCGTTTGCCGGTGTCCACCGCGATGGCGCGCTGCACGATGTCAGGGGCGCTCTCGGGCTCTGGCAGCACTTCGACTCGCACCGGGTCGCGCAGCAGCGTGTTCGCCAAGGCTTGCACGGCTGGTGGAAAGGTGGCCGAGAAAAACAGGCTTTGGCGCTGGGTGGGCATCAGCCGCACAATGCGCCCGAGTTCTTCGGCAAAGCCCAGGTCAAACAGGCGGTCGGCCTCATCGAGCACCAGCGTGCGCACGCTGCGAATGGACAGGGCGTTGTGGTCAATCAAATCAAGCAGGCGGCCCGGCGTGGCCACCACGATGTCCGTGCCCCCGCGCAAACGCATCATTTGCGGGTTGATGGACACGCCACCAAACACGATAGAGACCTTGATGGGGCGGGTCATGTGCTGCGCCAGAACGCGAATTTCTTCCCCCACTTGGGTCGCCAACTCCCGCGTGGGCACCAGAATCAATGCGCCCACCTTGCGCGGCACTTCCATGGTGGACGCCTCAAACTGCTGCAACAAGGGCAACGCAAAGGCCACTGTTTTACCGGAGCCGGTTTGGGCCGAGCCCAACACATCTCGCCCTTGCAAAGCGACAGGGATGGCGGAGGCTTGAATCGGTGTGGGCACCGAGTAGGCCTTGGCCGAAACGGCGCGCAGCATGGCGGGCGACAGGCCCAGTGAGGTAAATGGCATAAAGGTGCGTTTTAGTTATTTATGGGGGTGGATCAATGAGGCGTTAAAGCGGTCACCCGGAAGGCCGAGTTTAAGCCCCTGATTCACAAAGCGAGGCGTCGTCGCATAATCGAGGGTTAGAGAATCACGCCCACCTGGGGTGAAATCAGCTAGAAATTAAAGGTTATCCGTGAAAAAAACATTCAAATTAAACATCGAAGGCAAGCACCCAGAGCGCTTGCTCGAAGCCACCAAGCACGAAATCCGCAAGTATGTGAAACGCCAACGGCGCGTGGCGCTGCCCGAGGGCGCAGACTTTTGGGACTTTGACTGCCGCTTTGGCTCCAGCGAGGAAACGGCCGTCGTGGTGCACTTCGCCACCATCACCGAGCTCATCGACGGCGTTGTAGCAGCCAAGGGCGATCAATTCTTTCTTGAAATGCTGGCCAAAACCGGCCACCGCACCGCCAAACCCGCCGGCTTTGAGGCTGATCAATAACGATGCCGCATTGGCTTGACCGCGTTCCCGTCGGTCTATTTGCCATGCCTGTGGGCTTGCTGGCTTTGGCTGGCGCTTGGCGCCGCGCACAAGGGTTTGGCTGGACCTTTGTGCTGCCTGTGGCCAACGCCATCGCCTGGTTTGCCGTGGCACTGCTCACTTGCTTCTTGTTGTTGTATGGTGCCAAATGCCTGAGCCACCCCCGCACAGTGGCCGCAGAGTTCACACACCCCTTAGTGAGCTCCATCATGGCGCTGATCCCCCTGTCGCTCTTGCTGTGCACGGTTTATTTCGGTACACCCGGTCATCTGGGATGGCTGGCATTTACGCTTTTGGCGCTTGTCGTACAGGGCATCATTGCCGTGCGGATTGTGGCCATGCTGACCACGGCGTCTTTACCCCTGGCCTCTATCACCCCTGCGCTCTACGTTCCCCCTGTAGGCGGTGGACTGGTTGGCGGCATGGCGTTCAGCGCGCTGGGCTACCCGGGCTGGGCCGCGCTGCTTTTTGGCATGGGCCTGGTGGGATGGGCTCTACTGGAAGCGCGCGTCCTGAACCGGCTTTTTGAGGGCGCCATGCCGGAGGCGCTCCGGCCCACGATTGGACTGGAACTGGCACCCGCATCGGTGGCGACGCTGGCGGCCGGTGCCATATGGCCACAACTCCCCGGCGATATTCTGATTATCGGGCTGGGTATTGCTGCGGGTCCCATTGTGGCCGTGCTGGCACGCTACAAATGGTGGTGCCAGGTGCCCTTTGCCATCGGGTTTTGGTCCTTCTCATTTCCCTTGGCCGCACTGGCAGGTGCCATCATCGAAGTGGTCAGGCGTGGTGGCTGGCCGCCTTTTGTCGGTGCGCTGGCGCTGGGCCTGGCCTGTGTCGCTATCGCCTTCCTTATGCTGAAAACAGGAATTTTGTTGTTGCAAAACAAAATACTGCCGCCTGCACCGGTCACTCGCTGACCACAAAACAATAGCGCCTCCTCAAGTCCTGAGATAATGTTGGGTTTTCGCAATTAATTGGAGTTATTTCATGGCAAAGATCATTCGTACCGAAGCTGACCGTCTCGCAACCCCCCGCCCTGTGGCACCTCCCGGCGTGTGCTACACCGCTGGCAAAGGCCAGTTGCGCAGTCTTGAGCGTGGCGCTGCCACCAACAACAAGAAAAACCCAGGCAAGCGCTGCAAAAAAGGCGGTTAATTCGCTCAGATACAAAAAAGGCGGTTTATCCGCCTTTTTTTACGCCATTTTGGCCTCCAGCCCAAGCCAATAAAGCTTGAGTAGTTATCAATTCAATAGCAAATTTAAAACAACGACTGAGTGCTAGCCCTTCAGCATGGCGTCACCATGCGGGTTGCGAAAGGTGTTGACGCCGATGATGGGCAGCTCCTTCTTCGCGCAACTCAGTCCGCACTTCAATACTGAAGGCGCCTTGCAAGCGGCAAGCACGGGTGGCAAGTGAGCGCATGAATAAGCCTACCGGTGATGCGCAGGACAAGTGTTTTTTACTGAAAATCCACAACTATTTGCGAGGCACAAAAACACCGCAAAAAATTTTATAGATGAGCATGACTGAATAGGGAATTCCCTAAGTAAAAAAGCTTAATACGCGGTCGATAATGAATTAATTGCATTTAGTTTGCGTTTAATTAAAACCATTGATAACGCAAGAAACAGGAGAACAGATTTCCAATTACTTCGCAGACTATCATGCCTGCGACGTTGCGATGGTGATCGACATGGATGAGCACAGAATACATTCTCGAAACACAGGACCTCACGCGCGAATTCAAGGGGTTCATCGCTGTTGACAAGGTCACCCTGCGAGTCAAGCGTGGTTCCATCCATGCCTTGATTGGCCCTAATGGCGCCGGCAAGACCACCATGTTTAACTTGTTGACTAAGTTCTTGCCTGTGACCGCAGGCAAGATCCTCTTTAAGGGCGAAGACATCACCAGCCGCAAGGCGTCCGAAGTAGCCCGCATGGGGATGGTCAGGTCATTTCAAATTTCAGCGGTTTTCCCGCATCTCACCGTCTTGGAAAACGTGCGAATTGGCTTGCAGCGCAAGCTCGGTACCAGCTTTCATTTTTGGAAGCCCGAGTCCAGCCTTTATGCCCTCAACGAGGAAGCCATGGCGCTACTAGAGCAGGTCGACCTGAGCAGCTTCGCGCAGACTCAGACGGTCGAATTGCCGTATGGCCGCAAACGCGCGCTGGAAATCGCCACCACGCTAGCGCTTGACCCAGAACTGATGCTCCTAGACGAACCCACACAGGGCATGGGTCACGAAGACGTGGGTCGCGTGGTGGAGCTCATTCGCAAGGTGGCCGCCAACCGCACCGTGCTGATGGTCGAACACAACATGAACGTCATCGCTAATCTGTCCGACACCATCACGGTGCTGGCACGCGGCACCGTGCTGGCCGAGGGGCCCTACGAAATGGTTTCCAAAGACCCTCGCGTGCTTGAAGCCTACGTAGGCACCGTCGAGGAAACCGAATGAGCAAGGTCTTGCTGAAGGTCGCCGACCTCAACACCTGGTACGGAGAATCGCATGTCCTACACGGCATCAATTTCGAAATCTGCGAAGGCGAACTAGTCACATTACTGGGCCGTAACGGCGCAGGGCGTACCACCACGATCAAGTCCATCCTCGGTTTAGTGGGCAAACGCACCGGTTCGATCCAAATCGACGGGGTGGAAACCATCCAAATGCAAACCAACAAAATTGCACGTCTTGGATTGGGTTACTGCCCTGAAGAGCGGGGCATATTTTCATCACTAAGCTGCGAGGAAAACCTGATGCTGCCGCCCAAAGTGGGACCGGGTGGCATGACTGTGGAAGAAATTTACGAGATGTTCCCCAACCTGCTAGAGCGCCGCCACAGCCAAGGCACCCGGCTCTCAGGTGGTGAACAGCAGATGCTTGCCATGGCGCGCATCTTGCGCTCCGGCGCGCGCATCTTATTGCTAGACGAGATCACGGAAGGCTTGGCACCTGTTATTGTGAAAACGCTAGGCCGCGTGATCCGCGCGCTCAAGGCCAAAGGGTTGACCATCATCATGGTCGAGCAGAATTTCCGTTTTGCCGCACCTTTGGCAGACCGTCACTACGTGATTGAACATGGCCAGATCGTGGCCACGGTCAACAAGAATGAGCTCGAGAGCAAGTCCAACATGCTTAACGAGTATCTGGGCGTTTAACGCCCTTCCACCAAGAGGAAACTTCCCCATGAAACGTAAACTGATAGTGACCGCTGTAACCTCCGCCATTGCCGCCGTACTGGCGGGAGGTGCTTCTTTTGCAGTTGCCCAGCAGGGCAAACTGACCGGCAACGCCGTAAAGATCGGTGTGCTGACCGACATGTCTGGCGTGTATGCAGACTACGGCGGCCCTGGTGCCGTGGCTGCGGCCAAGATGGCCGTGGCCGACTTCGGGGGCACCATGTTTGGTATGCCCATTGAAGTGGTCAGCGCCGACCATCAAAACAAACCCGACATCGCCAAAAACGTAGCCCAAGGCTGGTTCGATCGCGACGGCGTAGACATCTCCGTTGAAAATCTGAACTCCGCCGTTGCCTTGGCTGTGCAGGCTTTAGGCAAGGAAAAGAACAAGATCACCATCACAACCGGCGCCGCCTCGGCCCGTTTGACTAACGCCGATTGCGCGCCCGGCACCGGTATCCACTACCTGATGGACACCATTGCACTTTCTAATGTGGTGGGCAAGGCTATCGTTAATGACGGTGGCAACACTTGGTACTTCCTGACGGCCGACTACGCCTTTGGCCACTCACTTGAAAAAGATACCAGTGACGTGGTGAAAGCTTCAGGCGGCAAGGTCATGGGTGCCGTGCGCCATCCGCTGTCGACGGGAGACTTCTCATCCTTCTTGCTGCAGGCGCAATCCTCGGGTGCCAAAGTTGTTGGCCTCGCCAACGCTGGCGGCGACACGGTCAGCAGCATCAAAGCAGCAGCCGAATTCGGCCTGACCAAGAAGCAAAGTCTGGCCGCCCTGCTGATGTTGATCACCGACGTGCACGCCATCGGCCTGCCCACAGCGCAAGGCTTGTACCTCACTGAAGCTTGGTACTGGGACCTGAGCCCCGAGACACGCGCATGGGCCGACAAATACAGCAAAGTGATGAATGGCCGCAAGCCGAACTCCAACCATGCGTCGGTTTACTCATCTACGATGCATTACCTCAATGCCGTGAAGGCCAGCGGTACAGATGACACTGCCACCGTGATGGCCAAAATGAAAGCTACGCCCATCAACGACATGTTCGCCAAGGGCGGCACAATCCGTGAAGACGGCCGGATGGTGCACGACATGTATCTCTTCCAAGTCAAAAAACCTTCGGAATCCAAGGGCGCTTGGGACTACTACAACCTCAAGGGCACTGTCAAAGGCGTTGACGCCTTCCTGCCGCTGGCACAGAGCCAGTGCCCGGGCGTGAAGAAGTAAACCTAGGCTGACTTGAACTAAGCCGAACGGGCGGATCGTGGTTCACGGCCCGCCCTTTTTCACCGGATTGCAATGACTGAATTATTTGGAATACCGATCACCGCCTTCATGGGTCAACTCATGCTGGGGCTGGTCAATGGTTCGTTTTACGCGCTCCTCTCGCTGGGATTAGCCGTCATCTTCGGCATGCTCAACATCGTCAATTTTGCGCACGGGGCCCTTTATATGGTGGGCGCCTTC
Source organism: uncultured beta proteobacterium (assembly GCA_903840825.1). Taxonomy (GTDB): domain Bacteria; phylum Pseudomonadota; class Gammaproteobacteria; order Burkholderiales; family Burkholderiaceae_C; genus Rhodoferax. Next base: position 423 of record CAIMHL010000083.1, on the reverse strand, counting down.
TTTGCATGGATGTTGCTCAATTACTGGGGGGTGAGCTACTGGTTCGCCCTGCTGCTCGCACCCATCGGGGTAGGCGCCATTGGCGCCCTGATTGAGATGACCATGCTGCGACGTCTGCAACAGCTTGACCATCTCTACGGACTGCTGCTCACCTTCGGCCTGGCCCTGATTTTTGAGGGTGTATTCCGCGAGTTTTACGGCTCCTCCGGCCTGCCCTACGAGCTGCCCCAAGTCTTCCGTGGCGTTTTTGATTTGGGTTTCATGATGCTGCCCAAATACCGTGCGTGGGTGGTGCTCGTCTCTATCTTCCTGTGCTTTTTCACCTGGTACGTGATCGAAAAAACCAAACTTGGCGCTTACCTGCGGGCAGGCACTGAGAACCCCAACATGGTTCGCGCGTTTGGCATCAACGTGCCGCTGATG
>CAIMHL010000082.1 GCA_903840825.1 uncultured beta proteobacterium | reverse complement strand
GCTGGCGCAAGACCTGGACTATCCCTTTATTGAGTTGAGTCGTGAAATTGAGAAATTTGCAGGCTGCAGCGTGGCAGAAATTCAGGCCTTGTATGGCGTCAACGCCTACCGTCGCTATGAGCGGCGAGCGCTGGAGGAGACGATTCAGATTTACCCCGAGGTGGTGATTGCCACGCCGGGGGGGCTGGTGTCCGATGTGGCAACGTTTAACCAACTGCTTACACACTGCACCACGGTTTGGTTGCAAGCCGACCCCGAGGACCACATGAAACGCGTCACCGCGCAGGGCGATTTGCGCCCCATGGCCGCCAGCCGCGAGGCGATGGACGATCTAAAAGGCATTTTGTCGGGACGCGCAGCGTTCTACTCCAAGGCACAACTCAAGATTGACACCAGCAACCAATCCCTTGAGGAGACGTATCACCTATTGCGGGATCAGGTGCGTCAAGCCCTGCAATTGACAACGGTCAATTAATTTATTTTCTATAAATTGTAAAAGCACTTTACTTCATGTTGCAACGTGCACTATCATGCGTGTACTGAATTTAGCCTGAGTGCTTTTGTACATTCTTATTAGGAGACGACCCCGTGAGCCATCCAACCCGTGTTGAATACCAAACCGAACCCTCCCAGTACAAGCACTGGAAACTGAGCTTTGAGGGCCCTGTGGCCACCTTGAAGGCGGATTTTGACGAAAACGGTGGCTTGCGCCCAGGCTACAAACTCAAACTCAACAGCTACGATCTCGGTGTTGACATTGAACTCAACGATGCGGTGTCCCGTATCCGCTTTGAGCACCCCGAAGTACGCACCGTGGTGGTGACCAGCGCCAAGGAAAAAGTCTTTTGCTCAGGTGCCAACATCTTCATGCTGGGCGTCAGCAGCCACGCTTGGAAAGTCAATTTTTGCAAATTCACCAACGAGACCCGCAACGGTCTGGAAGACTCTTCCAAGCACAGTGGCCTCAAATTCCTCGCTGCCGTCAATGGCGCCTGCGCTGGTGGTGGCTACGAACTGGCGCTGGCTTGCGACGAAATCATCTTGGTGGACGACCGCGCCAGCGCGGTGAGCTTGCCTGAAGTGCCTTTGCTTGGCGTCTTGCCAGGTACCGGTGGCCTGACCCGTGTGACCGACAAGCGCCATGTGCGCCACGACCTGGCCGATATTTTTTGCACCAGCGTTGAAGGTGTGCGCGGCCAAAAAGCTGTGGACTGGCGCCTGGTGGATGCTGTGGCCAAGACCTCGGTATTTGCCGAATCCGTACAAAAACGCGCCTTGGAGTTGGCCGCTCAAAGTGACCGCCCTGCCAATGCCAAAGGCGTGGTGCTGACCCCGCTGAACCGCACGCTTGAAGCCGATGCCCTTCGTTACGAGCACCTCACCGTTGAGATTGACCGCACCCGCCGTGTCGCTACCTTCAATGTAAAAGCCCCTACCGGTGCGCAACCGACCGACGTGGCTGGCATTGAGGCAGCCGGGGTGAATTGGTTCCCCTTGGCAATGGCGCGTGAACTGGAAGACGCTATTTTGTGCATGCGCACCAATGAGCTCGATATTGGCACTTGGCTGATCAAAACCGAAGGCGATAGCGCCGCTGTGTTGGCGATGGACGCCACCCTGATGGCCCATCAAAACCACTGGTTGGTGCGTGAAACCACGGGCTTGCTGCGTCGCACGTTCAGCCGCCTCGATGTGTCGTCGCGCAGCTTGTTTGCCCTGATTGAGCCCGGCTCCTGCTTTGTGGGCACCTTTTTGGAACTGGCCTTGGCCTGTGACCGCAGCTACCACCTGGCCCTGCCTGATGACGAAGTGCGCGCCCCAAAAATCATGGTGGGCGAGACCAACTTTGGCTTGTACCCCATGGCCACGGACCAAAGCCGCTTGGGTCGCCGCTTTTATGACGAGCAACCCGCGCTGGACGCCGTGCGCGCCCAAGCGGACAAGCCACTTGATGCCGATGCGGCGTTTGCGGTGGGGCTGGTCACGGCCAACCCTGACGACATCGACTGGGATGACGAAGTGCGCATTGCCATCGAAGAGCGCGTGTCCATGTCGCCTGATGCACTCACGGGTTTGGAAGCTAACCTGCGCTTTAACAGCCAAGAAAACATGGCTACCCGCATTTTTGGTCGCCTCACCGCTTGGCAAAACTGGATCTTCCAGCGCCCCAACGCGGTGGGTGAAAAAGGTGCTTTGAAGGTGTATGGCAAGGGCGAAAAAGTGGCCTTTGACTGGAACCGGGTGTAAATTTAATTCAAGTTGTGCGGCGCGAATCTGGGTGGCGCGCTGCAACCTTATCTCTTCCCACCGACTCAGATCAGTTACGGAGAACGTCATGAACGGCATCAATTACAGCGAAAAAATCCCCAACAACGTC
>CAIMHL010000081.1 GCA_903840825.1 uncultured beta proteobacterium | reverse complement strand
GGTGGCTTGGTGGTGATGGACGAGGCCTACCAGCCTTTTTCCAGCAGGAGCTACATCGACCGCATCAGTCGCCACTCCCATGTGCTGCTCATGCGCACCCTGAGTAAATTTGGGCTGGCGGGCATTCGCTTGGGCTACATGATGGGCCCCAAAGCCCTGATCGCCGAGGTGGATAAAGTGCGTCCGCCCTACAATATCAGTGTCCTGAACTGCGAATGTGCGCTCTTTGCCTTGGAGCACCAGGCTGTTTTTGCCGCGCAAGCCGCTGATTTGCGAGCTCAGCGCGGGCTGTTGTTGTCGGCTTTGGCCCAGCTGTCGGGGGTGCAGGTGTACCCCAGTGACGCCAATATGATTCTGGTTCGCGTGCCTGATGCACAAAAAACCTTCGTCGGGATGAAGATTCGCCACGTCCTCATCAAGAACGTTTCTAAAATGCACCCATTGCTGGCCAATTGCCTGCGCCTGACGGTGGGCACCGCTGAAGAAAATCAGCTCATGCTCAACGCGCTTCAAGAATCACTATGACCCTCATTGCCATGACCCACGCTCCCCGCACCGCCGAAGTGTCCCGCAACACTACTGAGACGCAAATCACCGTCAAGCTCAACCTCGACGGCACGGGCGTGGCCAAGTTGCATACGGGCATTGGTTTTTTTGACCACATGCTCGACCAGATCGCCCGCCACGGGCTGATTGACCTTGATATTCACGCCATTGGCGACCTGCACATTGACGGCCACCACACCGTGGAAGATGTTGGCATCGCTTTTGGTCAGGCCGTGCATAAGGCGGTGGGCGACAAAAAAGGCATTCGCCGCTACGGCCATGCCTATGTGCCGCTGGACGAAGCACTCTCCCGCGTGGTGATTGACCTGTCCGGCCGTCCCGGCTTGGTGATGCATGTGCCCTTTAAGAGCGGCATGGTCGGCGAGTTTGACACCCAGTTGGCCTATGAGTTTTTCCAGGGCTTTGTGAACCACGCGTTTGTGACGCTGCACATTGACAACCTGCGTGGCGAGAACGCCCACCACCAGGCCGAGACCGTGTTCAAGGCTTTTGCCCGCGCTTTGCGTGCGGCCTTGGAGCACGATCCCCGCGCGGCCGGGGTTATTCCTTCGACCAAGGGAACCCTGTAAAAGTTTATGGAAAATAGGCCTCTGGTGCCCGCACAGCGTGCTTAAGCAGCTATGAATTCAGCAGCAATTATTTCTTCTCATAAAACAGTGGCTGTGGTGGATTACGGCATGGGCAACCTGCGTTCTGTCTCACAAGCCGTGCTGCACGCGGCGCAAGGCTCCGGTGTCGAGGTGGTGTGGGCGCGGACACCTGCAGAGGTGATGTCTGCCGACCGCGTGGTCTTGCCCGGCCAGGGCGGCATGCGCGACTGTATGCGCGAGTTGCATGACTCAGGCATGTTGGCCGCCGTGCTGCACGCCGCCGCCAACAAACCCCTGATGGGCGTGTGCGTGGGCATGCAAATGCTGCTCAACCACAGCGAAGAACAAGACACCGCCTGCCTGGGGCTTATTCCCGGTGAAGTGCGCAAGTTTGACCTGATTGGCCAACACCAGCCAGATGGCAGCCGCTACAAAGTGCCCCAAATGGGCTGGAACCAGGTGTTTCAAAATAACCATGGCGGCGCCCCGCACCCGGTGTGGGGTGAGGTGCCTGATGGCAGTTATTTCTATTTTGTGCACAGTTATTACGCCCAACCGTCTGATGCGCGCCACAGTGTGGGCGAGACGGACTACGGTCAGCGCTTCACTTCGGCGATTGCGCGTGATAATATTTTTGCGACCCAATTTCACCCTGAAAAAAGTGCCCAACACGGCTTGTCCCTCTACCGAAATTTCCTTCACTGGAATCCTTGATCGTTTGCTGACGACAAACCTTTTCTCATTTCTCCTTTTAATCCACCACTCTGAAGCATCATGCTTTTAATACCTGCAATCGATTTAAAAGACGGCCACTGCGTTCGCCTCAAACAAGGCGATATGGACCAATCCACTACTTTTGGTGAAGACCCGGCCTTCATGGCTAGACGCTGGGTCAACAAAGGCGCGCGTCGCCTGCACTTGGTGGATTTGAACGGCGCCTTTGCAGGCCACCCGAAAAATGAGATTGCCATCAGGAAGATTCTCAAGGAAGTGGGCAGCGAGATTGATGTGCAACTCGGCGGCGGTATTCGCGACCTCGACACCATCGAGCGCTACCTCGATGCGGGCCTGCGTTACGTCATTATTGGTACCGCAGCGGTGCGCAACCCCGGTTTCTTGCAAGACGCCTGCACCGCCTTCGGTGGCCACATCATCGTAGGCCTCGATGCCCGTGACGGCAAAGTCGCCACCGACGGCTGGAGCAAAGTGACGCGCCACGACGTGGTGGATCTGGCCAAAAAATACGAAGATTTCGGCGTTGAATCCATTATTTACACCGACATCGGCCGCGATGGCATGCTCAGTGGCATCAATATTGAGTCCACCGTGCGTCTGGCCCAAGCCCTGTCCATCCCCGTGATCGCCTCCGGCGGATTGAGCAACATGGCCGATATCGAAGCCCTGTGCGTGGTGGAAGACCAAGGCGTAGAAGGCGTCATCTGCGGACGCGCTATCTACAGCGGTGACCTCGATTTTTCGGCTGCGCAAGAGCGGGCGGACGAACTGAACGGCTGATTCTTAGTGCTTGCCAAACGCATCATTCCCTGCCTCGACGTGACCGGTGGCCGTGTGGTCAAGGGCGTCAATTTTGTTGAACTGCGCGATGCCGGTGATCCGGTGGAGATTGCAGCCCGCTACAACGACCAAGGCGCCGATGAACTGACCTTTCTCGATATCACCGCTACCAGCGATGGGCGCGACATGATTTTGCACATCATCGAGGCCGTAGCCTCGCAGGTGTTCATTCCGCTCACGGTCGGCGGTGGTGTGCGCACGGTGGACGATGTGCGTCGCCTGCTGAATGCCGGGGCCGACAAGACCAGTTTCAATTCAGCAGCGCTGGCCAACCCGCAAGTCATTCGCGAGGCATCGGCCAAATACGGCGCTCAGTGCATCGTCGTGGCGATTGATGCCAAGCGCCGCTTGGGCGCTGATTTGCTTGAGCGCGGTGAGGGGTGGGACGTTTACAGCCACGGTGGCCGTAAAAACACCGGTCTGGACGCAGTGGCCTGGGCCACACAAATGGCCGATTTTGGTGCAGGAGAGATACTGCTCACCAGCATGAACCGCGACGGTACCAAGTCAGGCTTTGATTTGGAGTTGACCCGCGCGGTGAGCGACGCCATCAACGTGCCCGTGATTGCCTCGGGCGGTGTGGGTAATCTTGATCACCTGGCCGACGGTATTCAACTCGGCGGTGCCGATGCCGTGCTGGCTGCCAGCATCTTCCATTTCGGCGAATACACGGTGGGCCAAGCCAAAGCCCGGATGGCTGAACGCGGCATTCCAGTTCGGCTTTGAACGAAATTTGGCTGTAGAGCTCAATGGCTCTTCTTAAGAAGCTCTTAATTAAATAGCAAATGAAAACGACAAATGAATTGCCTGCGGGCTGGTTAAAGCACATTCGCTGGGATTCCAAAGGTTTGGTGCCCGTGATTGCCCAAGAGCAGGGCAGTAACGATGTGTTGATGTTTGCCTGGATGAATCGAGAGGCTTTGCAGAAGACGGCCGAACTGGGGCAGGCTGTTTATTTCAGCCGTTCGCGCAACAAGCTGTGGTTTAAAGGCGAAGAGTCAGGCCATGTGCAAAAGGTGCATGAAATCCGCATGGACTGCGACAACGACGTCATTTTGCTCAAAGTGACCCAGCTTGGGCATGAGCCGGGTATTGCCTGTCACACCGGTCGCCACAGTTGCTTTTTTAGTGTGTTTGACAATGGCGAGTGGAAAGTCACTGAGCCGGTCCTGAAAGACCCGCAAACCATTTACAAGTAAAAATTTATGTCCACCGTTACAAATTCCGTAGATTCTCTGGCCCACCTGGCCCAGGTCATTGAAAGTCGCTTGCCCAAAAATGGCGGCGACCCCACGGCCAGCTACGTAGCGCGCTTGCTTGACAAAGGGCCTGAGGCATTTTTGAAGAAAATTGGCGAAGAAGCCACTGAAGTCGTGATGGCCGCCAAAGATGCTGATTACGGCGGTGACAAAGCAAAAATTGTCTATGAAGTGGCCGATTTGTGGTTTCACTGCATGATTGCGTTGGCTCACTATGGGCTGACACCTGCAGACGTGGTAACCGAGTTGGACCGCCGTTTGGGCACAAGCGGCATTGAAGAAAAAGCCTTGCGCAAGGTCTTGGCGCGCGAGGCAGAAAACCCATGAGCCTCAGTTTGCCCCCACAAGCCCACGATCATTTAGGCCACACCGACCCTAATTGCCTGTTTTGTAAAATTGTGGCGGGAAAAATCCCGTCCAAAGTGGTGTACCAAGACGACGAAATTTTTATCTTCCACGACATACATCCTTGGGCGCCGGTTCATTTTTTGATGATTCCCAAAGTCCATATTCCCTCTTTGGCCCATGTGAATGAATCGCATGTGGGTCTTTTGGGGCGGATGATGGTGTTGGCTTCAAAGTTAGCCCTGCAAGAAGGCTGTAATCCTTACCCTGAGGGGGGATTTAGGTTGCTGAGCAATACGGGCGCAGAGGGTGGCCAAGAGGTGCATCACCTCCATATTCACGTCATGGGCGGCCCAAGGCCCTGGCTGAAGGGTTAATTTCAGGTCAGAATTTAAGGCAAATGCCATTTTGCAACTTCGCAGCTTAAAATCTGCTTTTCCAGATAGGAGAGATTCATGGGATTTTCGACGACACACCTGATCATTTTTTTGGTCATCATCATTGTGATTTTTGGGACTAAGAAACTTCGCAACATCGGCTCAGATTTGGGCGGCGCAGTCAAGGGTTTCAAAGACGGCATGAAAGACGGCTCAGATAAAGCAGCTGATGCTGCCAGCACACCTGCTGCGCCAACCCAGCAAGTGGCCTCAACCACTGCGGCGGTCAAGGAAACGATTGACGTTGAAGCCAAGACCAAGGCCTGATGAGTGCATTTAAGTGATTGACATTGGTTTTACCAAACTCGCCATCATTGGTGGGATTGCTTTGGTGGTCATTGGGCCTGATAAGTTGCCTGGCTTGGCGAAAACCATCGGCACTTTGATAGGGCGCGCACGTCGTTATGTGGCCGATGTCAAAAATGAGGTCAGTCGTTCTATGGAGTTGGACGAACTGAAAAAAATGAAAGACACTGTGGAGAACGCTGCCAAGGATGTCGAAAACTCCATTCAGACCAGTGCTGCTGATTTCGAAAAAAGTTGGTCGGAAGCGACAGATGGGGCCTCAAGCACTTCCTACGTATCGGAAATTCCCCCCGAATACAGGCATCCTAAAAAGAAATGGCGTCTCAAGCAGGGCGCCATTCCAAGCTGGTACAAATCCCGTACAGGCCACCGCACCAACGCCATGTCGGGGGCAGCACGGGTTGCCCGGTACCGACCTTCCAAAATTAGCTGATGACCGATTCTGCCAATAAAGACGACGAACTTGCGGGAACTGAGCAACCGTTCGTCCAACACCTATTTGAGCTTCGGGATCGCTTGCTTCATGCGCTCTATGGCGTAGGTGCCGTTCTTGCTGTGCTGCTTTTTTACCCAGGGCCATCACACATTTACGATCTGCTCGCCATGCCACTGGTCAAGTCGCTGCCTGAAGGTTCGCGAATGATCGCTGTGGGCGTGGTTTCGCCGTTTTTGGTCCCCATCAAGGTGTCCGTTCTCGCCGCTATTGGCGTGTCGCTGCCTTGGATTCTTTACCAAATTTGGGCCTTCGTGGCCCCTGGCCTTTATAAGCACGAGAAGAAACTGGTTATGCCTCTGGTGGCGGCCAGCACGCTTTTGTTCTATGCAGGCGCTGCTTTTTGCTATTTCTTTGTTTTTGGTCAGGCGTTTCCAGCCATCCAAAAAATGGCCCCTATTTCAGTCGCAGTAAGTCCTGATATCGAGGCTTACCTTGACTTCGTGATCACTATGTTCATTGCCTTTGGAGTAGCCTTTGAGGTCCCCATCGTGGTGGTCATCTTGGCCCGAATGAATATTGTGACTGTGGCACAGCTCAAAGGTTTTCGAACCTACTTCATTGTGGGCGCTTCGGCTGTTTCTGCTTTGGTCACGCCCCCAGACCCTGTATCCATGATCGCTTTGCTGGTGCCTATGTACCTGCTTTATGAAATTGGAATTCTTGCAGCCCAGATATTTATCAAGCACACCCAAGCGCCTGATGTTGTGCCAGAGGGCGCTGACCCAGAGGCCAAAATTTGATTTGCTAGCTGCATGCCAGGTCTATCAAGGCCTGGCTTGTTGCGGTTTTGGCCTAAAGCCTGGCGTGACTTCAAGCTCAACTTGTCGATCTCGCCGAATCAATTTAAATTTTGATGGTGCGCCCGGTTTGAGGCTGGCGACACTGCTGAGCAACTCAGATACGTTGCCCACAGGCTTGTCTGCCACACTCAAAATGACATCGCCAGGACGAATGCCTGATTTCGCAGCAGGTCCGTTTTGTAAAACACCCACGATGACCACACCTTGGGTGGCTTTAGTGCCAAAGGTCTCAGCCAGTTCGGGTGACAATTCGTTGGGCTCCACCCCGATCCAGCCGCGAGTGACCTGTCCGTCTTTAACTATGCCTTCCATCACCCATTTGGCTGTGGTGACAGGAATAGCAAAGCCAATGCCCAAACTTCCCCCGGAGCGTGAATAAATGGCTGTGTTGATGCCCAAAAGGTGACCTTGGGTGTCGACCAGTGCGCCACCAGAATTGCCTGGATTGATGGCGGCATCGGTCTGAATAAAGTTCTCAAAAGTATTAATGCCCAATTGGTTACGCCCCAGCGCGCTGACGATCCCGCCAGTCACCGTTTGCCCCACCCCAAATGGATTTCCAATGGCAAGCACCTGATCGCCAACCTGAAGGGTGTCTGAGTTGCCCAAAACTATTACAGGCAAGCGATCGAGGTCAATCTTCAGGAGCGCCAGGTCGGAATCAGGATCAGTTCCGATTATTTTTGCCTTCGTCTGGCGACCGTCATTGAGGATGACTTCAATTTCATCAGCACTTTCAACGACATGGTTGTTGGTCAGAATGTAGCCACTGGCGCTGACGATGACACCGCTGCCGAGTCCGACCTGCGGGGCGTTGCCCTGCTCTCCATAAAAGAATTTGAACCAGGGGTCATTGCTATGAATGTTTTTTTTGGCTGCCTTACTGGTATTGATGCTAACCACGGCCGCTGCGGACTTTTTTGCAGCAAGCCTGAAACTGCCCGCTGGAACCTCGCCGGGGCTAAGGTCCGGGGATTGGATAAGGGCCACACTGTTCAACGGTCTGGCTTGAAACGACAGCCATTCCGGTTTAAGCGTGGCTACAACAAAGTAGGCTGCGACCAGGACAGTGACCGTTTGAGAAAACAAAAACCAGAGTCGTTTCATGAATTAGCGATCCAATGCGGAAAAGGTTGGCATGCTGCAAAACATGCACTTTAATTGTAGGCCTTGCTTGCTTTTTATGCCCCATCTGTGCCTATAAATCCTGGCCTTGCACTTTGAAGATACGTACTTTCTTGATCAAGCGCACTTGGCATCGTGGGCTTTGATACGATGCCAGACACATTACAAATGACAGAGCCATGATTGACCGCATTCAACTTTTGAAATCATTTGATGATTTGCTATTGCCTGCACGTTTTAGGGATTACGGCCCCAACGGTTTGCAGGTTGAAGGCTGCGATCAAGTCCACAAAATTGTTTCGGGTGTGACCGCGAGTCGTGCCCTGATAGAGGCAGCTATAGAGGCCAAGGCGCAAGCACTTTTTGTTCATCATGGTTTGTTTTGGAAGGGGCAGGACGGGCGCGTCACCGGCTGGATGAAGCAGCGCCTGGCGCTGCTGCTGGCGCACAACATCAATCTGTTTGCCTACCACCTGCCACTGGATGCGCACGATACCTTGGGCAACAACGCGCAATTGGGCCTGAAGCTGGGCTTGGCTGCACAAGGTCGTTTTGGTGAACAGGAGCTCGGTTTTATGGGCTCCCGGGCGGATGGCGATTCTTTTGAAAATGCAGACGCGCTGGCAGCCCATCTTGAAAAAGTACTGAAAAGGCCGGTGGTAAAGGTGGGGCCTGCTAGATGTGCTATTAAAAAAATAGCTTGGTGCAGTGGTGGCGCGCAAACTTATTTTGAGGCGGCTATTGCCGCAGGGGCCGAGGCCTTCATCACAGGTGAAATCTCCGAGCCCCAAGCGCACTATGCCCGGGAAATGGGCGTTGCTTACTTCGCTTGCGGTCACCATGCCAGTGAGCGGTTTGGCGCGCCGGCTGTCGCTGCGCACGTTGCGGCCCAATGGGGAATTACCCATGAATTTATCGACATCGACAACCCCGCCTGACTTTCAAACATGTTAAAAAAACCAATAGCCATCACCCTTGGCGACCCGGCCGGCATTGGCCCCGAAATCATTGCCAAGGCCTTTATGCAAGAGCCCGAGGTAACGCAGGGCTGCTTTGTGCTGGGTGACTTGGCCATCCTGCGGCGCGCCATCGGGTGGGTCAGACGGGATCAGATTCCGCTGGCGGTGGCATTGATCGAGTCGCCTGAGGATGCGCTTGATTTGCCCCTTGGTTGTTTGCCTTTGATGCAAGTAGGGAGTCTCGCAGCGCCAGTCCAGGTGGGCGCGTTGAGTGCTCAAGCCGGCAAGTTTGCGGCTGAATGTGTTGTGCTGGCTACTGGGATGGCGTTGCGAGGCGAGATTGCAGCCCTGGTTACGGCGCCGCTCAATAAAGCAGCGCTGTCACTCGCCGGAGAGCCCCATTCAAGTTTCCCAGGGCATACCGAGTTGCTACAGGCCCTGGCTGCAGGTCATGCTGGTGTGCGTATTGGAGAAATGCCGGTGAGGATGATGTTGGCAAATGACGAGTTGCGCGTAGTGCTGGTCAGCATCCATGTCTCCTTGCTGGACTCAATTGCGGCAGTGACCTATGAGCGAGTGCTGGAAACTTTGCGCATCACCCATGCAGCGCTGTCGCAAGTTTTAGGTCGACCTCCTCGCATCGGTGTGGCTGGTTTGAACCCACATGCCGGGGAGGGCGGACTTTTTGGGCGAGAAGAAATCGACATCATTCATCCCGCCGTTGAAGCGGCACGCCAATTGGGGATGCACGTTTACGGGCCTTTTGCCCCGGACACGGTGTTTATGCGGGCACGCCGCAAAGGCAAAGAGCCTGGCGAGTTTGATGCCGTGGTGGCTATGTACCACGACCAGGGTTTGATTCCCGTGAAGTACTTGGGTGTCGAGAAGGGCGTTAATGTCACACTGGGATTGCCGCTGGTGCGCACCAGTCCCGATCACGGTACCGCTTTTGATATTGCAGGTACCGGACGGGCAGATGCATCAAGTCTGGTCGAAGCAATACGCGTGGCGCGCCAGATGTGTGGGCAGGGAGTTTAGGCGGGCAACAAGGCCGTTTTATTTTTTCAGACTGTCCCTGATTTCACGGAGAAGCAACACCTCTTCTGCCGTTGGTGTTGGGGTGCTTACAGGCGCAGGCGTGGTCTTTTTCAGGCGGTTGATCTGTTTGACCATGATAAAAATAATGAACGCCAAAATAGCAAAATTCACCCCGACTGAGATGAAGTTTCCGTAAGCCAATACGGGGACCCCCGCTTTTTTCAGAGCATCCAAGGTCATGACAGTGCCCAAAGGGGGTGTTCCCAAAACTACAAAAAGGTTAGAAAAATCCAGTTTCCCCACCACCGATCCAACGATAGGCATGACGAGGTCGCCAACGACAGAATCCACAATTTTTCCAAACGCGCCCCCAATAATGACGCCTACTGCCAGATCCATGACGTTACCCCTGACTGCAAACTCTTTGAATTCTTGAAGGATGGTCATATTTGCCCTAGTAAAGTTGTATTAAACGCTGATTATTGGTCTAGATCGTCTTTCGTTAAAGACATTCATCATGCTGCTTGTAAAGAGTCGTCAGCTACAATCCAAAGTTCCCCTAATAGTGATGTTTTTCATTGAGGATTCCCATGAGCGAAACCCATGTCGAGAGCGACCAGATCGACACCAGTAAAAGAACGTGGCTGATTGCCTCTAGTTGCGCAGGTGCCGTAGGCGCCGCAGCGGTAGCTGTTCCATTTGTTAGTAGTTTTTCACCTTCTGAAAAAGCCAAAGCTGCAGGCGCAGCTGTTGAAGCTGATATCTCGGCTCTTAAGCCGGGTGAAAAAATGACCGTTGAATGGCGCGGTAAGCCTGTTTGGATTGTGCGCCGCACCCCTGAGCAATTGGCTGCTTTGCCCAAGCTTGACACTCAGTTGGCAGATCCAAAGTCTGAGCGCAAGCCCAGCGATCAGGCGCCAGAATATGCACGAAACGCAACCCGCTCGATCAAGCCTGAATACCTGATAACCGTGGGTATCTGCACTCACCTCGGATGCTCGCCGTCGGACAAGTTTCAAACGGGTGCTCAGCCCTCTTTGCCGGACGATTGGCAAGGCGGCTTCTTCTGCCCTTGTCATGGTTCTACCTTCGACTTGGCAGGCCGTGTTTATAAAAACAAGCCTGCACCCGATAACCTCGAAGTGCCTCCTCACATGTACCTCTCTGAGACTAAATTGCTCATTGGTGAAGACAAAAAAGCCTAAGGACACACAAAATGGCTGACTATCACGAAGTTTCCCCCAACGCCCCAGCAGGTGAGAAGTTGCTCAACTGGGTAGATAACCGTTTTCCGGCCTCCAAGCTCTTAAAAGAGCACATTACCGAGTATTACGCGCCCAAGAATTTCAATTTCTTTTACATCTTCGGGTCACTGGCGCTGTTGGTGCTGGTCATTCAAATCGTCACAGGTATTTTCCTTGTGATGCATTACAAGCCTGACGCCGCCTTGGCGTTCGGTTCTGTCGAATACATCATGCGCGACGTCCCTTGGGGCTGGTTGATTCGCTACATGCACTCCACAGGCGCATCGGCGTTTTTTGTGGTGGTTTACATGCACATGTTCCGTGGATTGATCTACGGTAGCTACCGCAAGCCCCGCGAGTTGATCTGGCTGTTCGGTTGCGGAATTTTCTTGGCACTGATGGCTGAAGCCTTTATGGGCTATTTGCTCCCTTGGGGTCAGATGAGCTACTGGGGCGCTCAGGTGATCGTTAACTTGTTCGCTGCCATTCCTTTCATCGGGCCAGACTTGGCCTTGTTGATTCGTGGAGACTTCGTGGTAGGTGACGCCACTTTGAACCGTTTCTTCAGTTTCCACGTGATTGCAGTGCCCTTGGTGTTGTTGGGTCTTGTGGTTGCTCACATCATTGCACTTCACGAAGTGGGCTCAAACAATCCTGATGGCATCGAAATCAAGGCTAACAAAGACGCAAACGGTATTCCTTTGGACGGTATTCCCTTCCATCCTTACTACTCAGTGCATGATATTTTTGCGGTCAGCATCTTTTTGATGGTGTTCACAGCGATTGTTTTCTTTGCCCCTGAGATGGGCGGCTACTTCCTCGAGTACAACAATTTCGTACCGGCTGATCCGTTCCAGACCCCTCTGCACATTGCACCCGTTTGGTACTTCACGCCTTTCTACTCCATGTTGCGCGCCGTGACTGATGAGATGATGTATGCACTGATTGCCTGCGTGTTGGTCGGTGCCGGTTTGGGTGTGACCAAAATTAAAATGCCCACTCTGTTCAAGGGTGTCATTGTCGGTGCGACTGTGGCGATCATTGCCATGATGTTGTCTATTGACGCCAAATTCTGGGGCGTAGTGGCGATGGGTGGCGGTGTAGTTATTCTTTTCTTCCTGCCTTGGCTTGACAACAGTCCAGTTAAATCCATTCGTTATCGTCCTGATTGGCACAAATACATGTACGCCGCCTTTGTGATCGATTTTTTGGTACTGGGCTATCTCGGGATACTGCCACCCTCAGACATTGGTGGTCGCGTCGCTCAGTTCGGAACTTTGTTCTACTTTGCGTTCTTCTTGCTGATGCCTTGGTGGAGTCAAATGGGGACACCCAAGCAGGTGCCTGATCGCGTCACTTTCACGGCACATTGAGCGGGAGAAGAATTATGAAAAAAACAGGTTTTACAAAAAAAATCATTTTCGGCTTGATGCTTTCCTTCGGCCTTGCAATCGGTGCCCAAGCGGCTGGCGGGGGTATGGTTTTAGACAAGGCCC
>CAIMHL010000080.1 GCA_903840825.1 uncultured beta proteobacterium | reverse complement strand
GGCGTGTGACTTAAACCGCTCATCCACCGCTCCGACCTAGTGATTTTAGCCGAGCGGTCGGGGGCGTGGAAGTGCTAAAGAGGAGCGGCAATAAAAAAGCCACCGAAACGGTGGCTTTTTCGAGCGCCGTTGAATTAATTCAAAGCGATCTTGGACGTGCCCTTGTAGGTGTAGAGCGTCATGGATGGGTTCTTCAACTCGCCATTGGACTCAAACATCACGTTGGTGGTGATGCCCTTGTAGTTGGTTTCACCGAGTTTGGCGGTGTAGACCTTGGGGTCGCTGCTACCAGCACGCTTCATGGCGTCCACCAACACATGCACCGCGTCATACACATAGGGGCTGTAGACCTGGAACTGGCCGGGGTACTTGGCGTCGTAGCGCTTTTTCCAGGCATCGCCGCCAGGCATTTTCTCGAGCGAGGCGCCGCCTTCGGCGCAGATCACGTTGTCTAGCGTCTTGGCACCGGCGGCCTGTTTGATCAGGTCCATGGTGCAGATGCCATCACCACCAAAGTACTTGACGTTGCTCAGGCCGAGTTGCTCCATCTGGCGCAGCATCGGGCCGGCCTGAGGGTCCATGCCACCGAAGAACACGCCATCGGGGTTCTTGGACTTGATGGCGGTCAGGATGGACATGAAGTCCACCGATTTGTCGGTGGTGAACTGGTCGTCCACAATGGCGATGCCCTTAGCCAGGGCGGTGCGCTTGAACACTTCAGCCACGCCTTGTCCGTAAGCGGTGCGGTCATCAATCACAGCGATGCGCTTGAGCTTGAGCGCATCAGCCGCATAGAACGCCAGGCCTGCGCCCAGTGCGTTGTCGTTGGCCAGCAGGCGCCAAGTGGTTTTGTAGCCAGGCTTGGTCAAGTTGGGGTTGGTGGCTGACGGGGTGATGTGGGGGATGCCGCAGTCGTTGTAAATCTTGGAGGCGGGAATGGTGGTACCCGAATTCAGGTGACCGGCCACGCCTGCAACTTTGGCGTCGCACAGTTTTTGCGCAACCGCTGCACCCTGCTTGGGATCCGCTGCATCGTCTTCGGCAACGAGTTCGAACCGGGCTTTTCTGCCACCGATCATGACGCCAGCTGCATTGAGGTCTTCAATGGCCATACGGGCGCCGTTTTCATTGTCTTTGCCATAGGCGGCCTGCGGGCCAGAGATTGGCGCTACATGCCCGATCTTGACGACCATGTCTTGTGCCAGGGCGACGCCTGCTGCGGCCGTGATGGCGGCGGCAACGGTAACTTTCAGTTTGATGTACATGAACAACTCCTTGGTGAATAAAAATGTGATGGGTGGTTTCCCCACATCCAGACGATACAGCAGTTTTGGTGCCCTGCAACTAGGGGAAATACCAAACAAGCCGGCTAAATCGAGAAAAATTTCCCAGCGCCCAGCCAGGCATCGAAGCGGCCAAGCACTAAGCCGACAGGTATCACGCCGGGGTTTGATCCAGGGTTTTGGGCACCAGGTCGTGGCGCGTGATGGCATAGCCCAGATCGGTGTAGTGGCGCCAGCGGGCACGGGCGGCCTGCCGCTGGGCTTCTTCGAGTCCGACCACCTCAATCACCCGCTCGAAGCCTTCAAAGCCGGCAGCCACTTCCTGCCCCAGGTTCACCAGCACCTGTTGGTGCGCCAGGCCTTGGGTGCTGGTCGCCAACACCACGGGCGAGGCTGCCAGCACCTCGACCGGGCTGTCTTGCAGGCAGTGCGGCACAAAATCAGGCGCGCTGAAGGCCCACAGCTGAGCATCGAGTTGGCTCAGGGCAGCGGCCGGCCCGACCACCGCCACTTTGGCCCCGGCCAGCACGGCTTTGCGAAGCAGGCGGCACAGGTAATCCAGCCGGTCTGCGGCATTGAAGTGGAAGGCAATCTCGGTCACTTGGCTGG
>CAIMHL010000079.1 GCA_903840825.1 uncultured beta proteobacterium | reverse complement strand
GGGTTTCAACGCCATTGCGGTACGTAACGTCGCGAAATATTCCCCACCCGTGTTTAAACACGGGCCAGACAAGCGCTCCGACGCGGAAATTCAGCAGGGTCTGACCCGGCGCATCACTAGCCTAAAGAACGGCACCGAGTCCATTAATGCACGCCCGGAAATGAGCCCAGAGCAGGTTTTGGATTTCGGTTTGAAAAGTGGCCCTTACGGTCAGGGTTTCACGGCCTATGAGGCGGGCAAGCCGGTCGAGCGCAAAGAGGGCTTGAGTCTGGCGGTGTTGAAGCAATACCCGCACGGGCTTGACCTTGGACCCCTGCAGCCCTGTTTGCCTGGCCATCTGTTCACAGAGGATAAGCTGATCCGCCTGATCCCGACGCCGATGGTGGAAGACCTGCAGCGACTGCTGGCGCATTTCTCCAAGGTGCCTGATACGCAAATGACGCTGATCAGCCGGCGTGATCTGCGCTCAAACAATTCATGGATGCACAACAGTCAGCGCCTGATTAAGGGCAAGGACCGCTGCGCTTTGCTGATGAACCCGGTGGATGCCATGAAGAGAGGCATAAAGGACCGGGGCCGTGCGCGTGTTGTGTCGCGCGTGGGAGAACTGGAAGTTGATATACAACTCAGCGATGACGTCATGCACGGCGTCGTGTGCTTGCCCCACGGTTGGGGGCATGACAAGGAAGGTGTTGCTCTGCGCGTTGCGCAGACAAATCCTGGCGTCAACATGAACGAACTGACCGATGATCAGTGTGTCGACTCGATATCCGGCAATGCTGTGTTTAACGGCGTGCCGGTGGAAATATTTTCGGTAGCAACAGGAGACTAAATATGGCCCCAAAAACTCGTTCACAAAGCGCCACAGCGACGCGCGGCAAGCCCGCCCCGAAAGCAGCGTCACCGGATCTGGTTTTTACGGCGGTTGCACCCATGCTCAAGGTAGCCCAGCAGTTGCGCAGCTGGACCGACGGCGTGCTGGGCCTAGTGGGGCCAGCCGCAGAGCTGTCGCTGAACCTGGCAAAGGCGCGCACCAAGGCGCCCCGCCAGTTGCAGGCCATAGAGAAAGCAGGTTCGTTGCTGCGCGTGGCCCGCGAACGCGCCGGAATGACAACGAAGGAGCTGAGCAAGGCCGTCGACCTCGGCGACCCGCAATTGCTAGAGCAGGCCGAACGCGGCAAGGCTGCCCTGCCGATTGAAGTCATCCTTCGCCTGGCGAGTGTGCTGGGTCGTCATGACCCGATGACCTTTGCAATGAAACTGTCGCGCACCTACAACCCGCTGCTGTGGAAAGCGCTCGACGAACTGGGCATCGACCGCATGGTGGCAATGGTTGGGCGCGAGCGTGAAATGGCCAATCTCTACCGTGCCAACGACGATGCGCGCCGCTTGTCAGACGCCGACTTCGCTGATGTGCTAAAGCTCACGAAGAGCGCTTTCGACATGGGTGTGAAGTTCCGCACCGAGCCCACTGCCAAGCGTGTCGCTCGCGCGGCGAAAACCGCGGCCGAGTGAATTCATTTGACGCTTCTGGGACAAGCAAAATGCCCACCCGAACCCCCTCGGCCCAGCAGTCGGTGTGCCAGTTTGCCGAAGTGATCGTGCTTAGCGACGGCTCGCATGCGCTGGTACGAGCGATCCGACCCGACGACCGTGAACGGCTGCAAACCGCCTTCCTTGCGCTCGAGCCCGAGTCGGTCTACCTGCGCTACTTTACCTCTAAGCACAGACTGACCGAAGCCGATCTCGACCGCCTGTGCCAGCCCGATTTCGTCGAGCGCGTGGTGTTGCTGGTCACCGTGGGCGTTGGCGCCGGCGAAATTATCGTGGGCAGTGGAGGCTACGTGACGCAAACTTCAGCCGGCGGCGCACCCACCGCCGAGTTGGCGTTTGCGGTGGCCGATAAGTTTCAGGGTCAGGGCTTTGCGTGCAAGCTGCTGGGCGTGCTGACCAACATCGCAAGGCAAGCCGGCATCCAACGCTTCGACGCCGTGGTGCTGGCGCAAAACGCGCCTATGCTGAAAGTGCTCAGGCGCAGCGGCTTGCCGATTTGCCAACTGCCGGAAAAAGACGGCGTGGTAAGCCTCACGCTGACGCTAGTTGCAGTCAGGCCAGACAAGGACATTCACCCCGCCGACCCATAATTCAGCCCCCCCCACAGCGCCGTCGATTGTTGAAGCGCAAGCTTGATTCCGCTGTACTCCATTACTCTAAATCACCCAAGTGGCAGGCAAACCAACCCAAAACTGCCACTCTTGCAACCGCAGCTATCCTCACTTTTTTGAATGAAACCACCATGAACCACCTCAGCGGAATTGATTCTTCCTTTTTACATTTGGAGTCGCCAGAAATGCCTATGCATATCGGCTCACTCAATGTGCTCGACCTACCAGAAGGCTACAACGGAGACTTCTTCGAAGACGTTAAAGTTTGCCTCCAGCAGCGCCTGCACCTCGCTGATGTCTTTACGCGCAAACTGGCACTTATGCCCTTTGACCTGTCAAACCCGGTGTGGGTGCAAGAAGAAGACATCGACTTGGATTACCACGTCCGCCACGTCAGCCTGCCCAAGCCCGGAACCAACCGTCAGCTGCAACAATACGTAGCACGCCTGCATTCCAGCCTGCTAGACCGTAGCCGACCTCTGTGGGAATTCTTTGTGATCGACGGCCTCCAAAGTGGCCAAGTGGCGCTGTACAGCAAGCTACACCACGCTGGAATCGATGGGCAAGCGGGCGTTGCTGTGGCACAGGCCATGTTCGATGTGACGGCGACCGGGCGTGTCATCAAGCCCCCCCGCCCGCGTGCTCGGCGCAACGAGTATCAACTGGGCACTGCCGAACTGCTCGGGGCAGCAGTGCGCAACACCTTGCTTCAGACCACCGATCTGGTGAAATCGCTCCCGCTCATTCTCCGCTCGGCCAAGAGCGCACTGATTCCCCAAAAGGACGCCAACGGCAAGCGCAATTGGTCCTTACCCAAAAACTTAACCTTGTTTGCGCCGCGTACACCATTTAATGTAGCTATTACCAATCAACGCACCTTTGCCGGGCGCACAGTGCCGATGGTTGAGGTCAAACAAATCGCCAAGCTGCTGGGAGTATCGCTCAACGACGTGGTTATGGCTACCACCGCGGGTGGGCTGCGCGCGTACCTTCTGGAGAATAAAGAGTTGCCTATCAAGCCTCTTTTGGCGGCCGTACCGGTCAGCCTGCGGACAGAGGGCGACACCACCGCCAACAACCAGGTCACCGTAGTCATCATGAACCTAGCCACCGACATCAAAGACCGGTTAGAACGCGTCCGCAAGATCCACGAACTATCAGCCAACACCAAGGAGACGATGGGCCGGTACAAAGCTGCACTCCCTACCGATTTTCCCTTGCTCTTGGCACCTTGGCTGATGTCGGCCACAGCCTCTCTGTTCGGTCGCTCGCGCCTGGCTAATGTGATTCCACCACTAGCCAACGTGATCATCTCCAACGTGGCCGGTATCCCAGTACAACTCTATTTTGCCGGCGCCACGGTGGTGAGCTACTACCCGGTTTCTATCCCCACGCACACCATGGCCCTGAACGTGACGGTGCAAAGTTACAACGGCCGACTGGACTACGGCCTGATCGCCTGCCGTCGTGCCGTGCCCGATATCAATGAACTGGCCGATGCCCTGCTTGCCGAGCACCGTAAACTGCTTGAACTGGCATTGGCACAGGCGGTTGTCCCTGTGCAAGAAGTACCACAGACCGTCCGCTTTAAGACTAAACCAGCGGCTACCGTTCTTGAATCAACGCCGAAACGCAAGAGAATTCGGTTGACAGTGCCTGACGACGGCGCGAAATCGGTGGTGAATTTAGTCGCATTGACAGCCAGGCCGGTGCGCAAAAAGCCTTCTCGACTTGCCGTAGCGGCATAAGGCGTGTTAGGTTGAAAAACACCCATGGAATATCGTAATTACTAACGTACGGTGTTGCCGCAGACCGACCCCCCAATTTACAAAGCATGTGCAGTCGTGCCTGATTGGGGTAAATCAGAAGAAAAAATGGCAATGGCTTGCAAGTCATGAAAAAAATACTGGACACAACGCCACTCATTTCAAGTGGCGAGGTGCGGTGGGAACGATGCACATGCGGGCAAATTAGTATTAAATTGAGGCCAATCTAAGCATGTTGCTGTCGGCTTGCAAGAGGAGAAGTAAGATAGAACATCGGTAATATTTACAAGCGCGATCAAAATCGAAGCGCAATTTATTTAACTAATAATCAAGATTTACACCATGATTAATATGCCACCATTGCAATTTGCACAAGTCAATGGAATCAAAATGGGCTATTACGAGGCTGGGTCTGTAACCGAAAAAATTCCCTTAGTCCTCTGCCATGGTTGGCCAGAGATCGCATTTTCATGGCGACATCAAATCAAAGCACTGGGCGATGCTGGTATCCGCGTGATTGCGCCTGATCAGCGCGGTTATGGCGCAACTGATTGCCCTGAAAAAGTAGAAGACTACGATCTCACACATCTCACGGACGACTTGCTAGCTTTGCTCGATCATCTAAAAATTTCTAAAGCTATTTTTGTTGGTCACGACTGGGGCGGTTTTGTGGTGTGGAGCATGGCAATGCGTCATCCCTTAAGAGTCGCGGGTGTGGTGGGGGTGAATACACCGCATCACCCGAGGTCACCCATTGATCCCATTGATCTATTCCGCAAGCGATTTGGTAACAGCATGTACATCATGCAGTTTCAAGACCCTGCACGAACAGCAGACAAAATTTTTGACGCTCATGTCGATCAAGTGTTTGACTTTTTTATGCGCAGACCTGACGCGAGGCAAAAGCCCGCCTTGCCTGGCGTGACCAGTCACGATGACCAACCCTCCAAGCTTCCGCTGGCCTTCCCGCAATATGTGGCTGGATACGATACCAGCAAAGATCCACGTCCCAAGATTTTGTCCGAGGATGAGAAGAAGGTTTTTGTCGATACATTTACCAAAACTGGTTTTACTGGCGGCATCAACTGGTATCGAAACTATTCACGAAATTGGGCGTTCGATGCGCATATAGACCACACAATTCGCGTGCCATCTCTCATGATCATGGCCGAGCTTGATGCCGTATTACCGCCGTCTGATGCTGATGCCATGGATGCTTTGGTGCCAGATTTGGAAAAATATCTAATAAAAGATTGCGGGCACTGGACGCAACACGAAAAACCAGCCGAACTGAGTAGCAAACTGATCGAGTGGTATCGACGCCGATTCGGATAAATATTCATCCATTCAACAATTGAAAAGAGACGCGCCATGACATCAGCCAAGCCATCATTGAAGACAATTCCGCAGCTGCCTCCCAAACCCATTGTTGGAAATATACTGTCTGTTGACGCAAAAGCCCCCATACAAAATTTCAATCGGTTGGCGCAAGAGCTTGGTCCTATTTATCGGCTGGACATGATGGGGGCACCAATAATTTTTGTTTCAGGCCATCAATTGGTCGATGAACTAAGCGACGATAAGCGATTCGACAAAACCGTAAGAGGCACACTGCGCCGCGTTCGTGCAATTGCGGGCGATGGCTTGTTTACCGCAGATACCGCAGAACCGAATTGGCGCAAGGCACACAACATTTTGCTTCAGCCCTTTGGCAATCGCGCGATGCAGTCCTATCACCCCATGATGGTCGACATTGCCGATCAACTCATCAAAAAATGGGCGCGTCTCAATACCAATGACGAAATTGATGTGGTTCACGATATGACCGCTTTGACGCTGGACACCATTGGGCTGTGCGGCTTCGACTATCGCTTTAACTCGTTTTATCGCAGCGACTATCATCCGTTCGTTGAGTCCTTGGTGCGTTCTTTGGAAACAGTGATGATGATCCGAGGACTTCCGCTTGAGGGTTTATGGATGAAAAAGCGGCAAAAAGACATGGCTGCTGATGTTGCCTTCATGAATCAAATGGTGGATCAAATTGTGACTGAGCGGCGAAAGAATGAGCAGGCAATCGCAAGCAAAAAAGACATGCTGGGTGCCATGATGACGGGCATCGATAAAGCATCGGGTGAGAAACTAGATGACTTAAATATTCGCTATCAAATCAATACTTTTTTGATTGCAGGTCACGAAACAACCAGCGGACTGCTCTCCTATGCGTTTTACGCCTTACTAAAAAATCCTGAAATATTGGAAAAAGCTTATGCCGAGGTGGATAAAGTTTTAGGCCCTGACAGTCAGGCAAAACCGACTTATCAACAAGTCACGCAGCTCACCTATATTGAACAAATTCTGAAAGAAACTTTGCGTTTGTGGCCGCCCGCACCAGCCTACTCGGTAACGCCGTTACAAGATGAAACCATTGGTGGTCAATATAAACTGAAGAAGGGAACGTTTATTACGGTTCTGGTCGGTGCTTTGCACCGCGACAAATCAGTGTGGGGGGAAACCCCCGATGCTTTTAATCCAGATCACTTTAGCAAAGAGGCCGAAGTTGCTCGTCCCATTAATGCCTGGAAGCCTTTTGGCAATGGCCAGCGAGCCTGTATTGGCCGTGGCTTTGCCATGCATGAAGCCATTTTGGCCGTCGGCATGATTTTGCAGCGTTTTCGATTAATTGATCACACCAATTATCAACTTCAACTCAAGGAAGCACTGACGATTAAGCCCGAAGGTTTCAAAATAAAAGTCAGCCCCCGTGTTGAGAGCGAACGAGGCCAGGCACACGGTGCAGTTGCCAGCGCTGGCGCTGCTGGCATGTCTGCGCCCGTGCGTGCGCGCCCAGGTCACAACACGCCCCTGATGGTCTTGTATGGTTCTAATTTAGGTACGGCAGAAGAGTTGGCGACGCGTGTTGCCGATTTAGCAGAGGTAAACGGCTTTGCCACCAAGCTGTCAGCGCTGGATGACTATGTCGGTCAACTCCCGACCGAAGGGGCGGTGGTAATTTTTTGCTCATCCTATAACGGAACGCCACCAGATAATGCCGTGAAATTTGTTAATTGGTTGGAGGGTGACTTGCCAACAAAGGCATTAGCCAATGTGCGTTACGCCGTGTTTGGTTGCGGCAATACCGATTGGCCTGCCACATACCAACATGTGCCGCGCTTGATTGATCAGCGCATGACTGCGCACGGCGCAACAAACGTTTACGTTATGGGTGAGGGGAATGCCAGAGGCGACTTGGATGGCGAGTTTGAAACGTGGTTTGCCGAGCTTCGAACTTTGGCAGTCCAACAATTTGGTCTGGATACAGACTTTGCTTTGGATGGCGCAGATGCACCGCTGTATCACATCGAATCTGTTGCGCCCTCGGCGACAACCGCCATGCCCAGCACGGGCGATGCGGTGGCGATGAAGGTCACGGCAAACCGTGAACTGCAAAATAAAGTGGGTAGTCATGCATCCGACCGTTCCACACGACACATTGAAATTGAATTGCCCAGGCCTCTAACCTACCGCGCAGGCGACCATCTGAGCGTGATGCCTGGAAATGATCCAGCCTTGGTTGATACAGTGGCGCGTCGATTTGGATTTTTGGCGACCGATCAAATTCGCTTGCATGGCGCCCAGGGCCGTCGAACGCTGCTGCCGGTTGGTGAATCTATTTCTGTGGGGCGTTTGCTGACCGAGTGCATCGAGCTCCAACTGGTAGCCACACGCAAACAAATTCAGATAATGGCTGAGCATACGCGTTGCCCCATGACCAAGCCTAAATTACTGGCGCTGTCTTGCGATGATACCGATGCGCAAATGCGCTATCGCACGGAGGTTATGGGGAAGCGTAAATCAGTAGTTGATTTGATGCTGGAGTTTCCCGCTTGCGAACTCCCGTTCCATGTCTTTTTAGAAAAAGCCTCATTGCTTACGCCCCGCTATTACTCGATCTCATCCTCCTCTTTGCAAGGCGAGGCCAAGTGCAGCGTGACCGTGGCGGTGGTTGAAGCTCCTGCGGTATCTGGACGGGGGGTGTTCAAGGGCGTTTGTTCAAATTATTTGGCGAGTCGCCAAGTAGGGGATACTATTTTTGCCAGTATTCGCAATAGCAAAGACGGTTTTCGATTACCTGCGGACGCCACCAAGCCGATCATCATGGTGGGGCCTGGCACAGGACTCGCACCCTTTCGCGGCTTTCTGCAAGAGCGCCGTGCCTTGCAGGTCGCAGGCAAAACTTTGGGCGCGTCCCTGCTGTTCTTTGGCTGCCGCCATCCAGAGCAAGACTTTTTATACGCCGATGAATTAGAGGCTTTTACCGCTTCTAATGTTGTTGAATTGCGCACCTCTTTTTCAAGAGTCGGGGAGATCAAAGCCTATGTGCAACACGCGCTACTACAGGAAAAAAATCGAGTCTGGCAATTGATCGAGCAGGGCGCTGTGATCTATGTGTGCGGTGATGGCAGTCGCATGGAGCCTGATGTGAAGGCGGCCTTGATGAGCATTTATAGCGAACAAACGGGTGCCAATCAAGAGCTGGCGCAGCAGTGGATGGAGGCGATGGCGGCATCCAATCGTTATGTGCTCGACGTTTGGGCGAGCAACTAAGCTGTGGTGTGTGATAGGGAGGATGCACAACTTTTTTAGGGAATGACGAAGCCACCAGAGTTCGACAGTTGGTCTAGAACTGTTAATTAAAAAAATTAAAACACGCCGGCACAAATGCTGTTTTTCTTAAAATTTGAAATTAAATCAAAAACTAACGCTCAGAAACTGTCGAACTTGTGAAAATATTTGGTGAACTCTTTTTGCTGTTTGCATAAAAGTGTTTCTCCGACCGAAAACTGCCCCACTCAAGACAATACGATCAGGGTTCAACGGCCTTTAAAAACTGGTGTGTGCTTTTCGACAAAAGCCCCTGCAGCCGCTTGGTGGTCTTCGGTCTGGGCGCAATGCGCGTGGTGCGTGACTTCCATGTCCAGGCATTCGTCCACTGCACCGCCGATGGCGCGGTTGAGGTTTTCTTTCAAGTAGCGGTAGGCCACGCAGGGGCCGCTGGCCAGGCGCTGCGCGATCTCCAGCGTTTGCGCCGCCAGCGACTCTGGCTCGGTGACCCAGTTGGTCAGGCCCAGGCGCAAGGCTTCCTCTGCATTCACCCGATCGCTCAGCAGGTAGAGCTCGCGGGCCTTGGCCACACCGATCAGTTG
>CAIMHL010000078.1 GCA_903840825.1 uncultured beta proteobacterium | reverse complement strand
GGCGCGTTGGCAGAATTTTGGGACGTCGTCCGGGCCTGCGTAAAATACCGGGTTTCCCCTTACCCACCAGAACTACCCCGGAGTTGGCACAGATGGCAAATTCAGAACAGACAGAAAACGCAGTCACCGAAGCACAAGTGCCATCGGTTGCAGCGGCCCCCGCAGCACCCAGCAGCGTCGTCAGCCACACCGACATGGCCAACGCCATTCGCGCCCTCACCATGGACGCGGTGCAAGCTGCCAACTCAGGTCACCCCGGCGCCCCTTTGGGCATGGCCGACATGGCGGTAGCCTTGTGGGGTCAACACCTCAAGCACAACCCAGCCAACCCCCATTGGTTGGACCGCGACCGTTTTGTGCTGTCCAACGGCCACGGCTCCATGCTGCTGTACTCGGTGCTGCACCTCACTGGCTACAAATTGCCGATGGCCGAGCTGAAGAAATTCCGCCAACTGCACAGCAAAACGCCCGGTCACCCCGAAGTGGACGTGACCCCCGGTGTTGAAACCACCACCGGCCCCCTGGGCCAGGGCATCACCAACGCGGTCGGCATGGCGCTGGCTGAAAAGCTGTTGGCGCAAGAATTCAACCGCGACGGCCTTGATGTGGTCAACCACCACACCTTCTCCTTTATGGGCGACGGCTGCCTGATGGAAGGCATCAGCCACGAAGCCGCCGCTTTGGCGGGTGCTTGGAAGCTGAACAAACTGATTGCCCTGTACGACGACAACGGCATCTCAATTGACGGCCAAGTGGCCCCTTGGTTCATCGACAACACGGCTCAGCGCTTTGCCGCCTACAACTGGAACGTGCTCGGTCCCATCGACGGCCACGACGCCGAGTTGGTCGCCAGCACCATCACGCAAGCCAAGTTGTCCACCGACAAGCCTACGCTCATCATCTGCAAAACCGCGATTGGCAAGGGTAGCCCGAACCGCGCCAACACATCAAAAGCCCACGGCGAGCCCTTTGGCGATGCTGAGATTGCCTTGACGCGCGAAGCCATCAACTGGCCCCACAAGCCCTTCACTATTCCCAAAGACGTGATCGCGGCCTGGGACGGCAAGACCGCTGGTGCTGCCGCAGAGAAAACCTGGAACGACAAGTTCGCTGCCTACAAGGCCGCCCACCCCGAGCTGGCCAAAGGGTTGGTGCGCCGCATGAAGGGCGAGCTGCCCAAGAACTTCCACCAAGTCGCGGTAGATACCGCAGTGGCCGCCCACACCAAAGCCGAAACTGTGGCTTCGCGCAAAGCCTCTCAGTTGGCGCTAGAAGCCTTCACCGCCGCCCTGCCTGAAATGCTGGGTGGCTCGGCTGACCTGACAGGCTCCAACCTGACCAACACCAAGTCCACGCCCAATTTGCGCTTTGACGATGTGACCGGGGAGAGCAACGGTGGCCGCCACATCAACTACGGCGTGCGTGAATTCGGCATGGCTGCCATCATGAATGGCGTGGCGCTGCACGGTGGCTTCATCCCTTACGGCGGAACCTTCCTGACCTTTAGCGACTACAGCCGCAACGCCATCCGCATGGCCGCGCTCATGAAGCTGCGCGTAGTGCATGTGTTCACCCACGACTCCATCGGCCTGGGCGAAGACGGCCCGACCCACCAGTCGATTGAACACGCGGCGTCCTTGCGCCTGATTCCCAACCTGGACGTGTGGCGTCCGGGCGACACGGCTGAAACCGCCGTGGCCTGGGCTGTGGCGCTGCAAAACAAAGCTAAGCCTACTGCCCTGCTCTTGAGCCGTCAAAACATCAACTACGCGCCCAAGTCAACCCTGGCCGACATCAGCAAAGGCGCTTATGTGTTGGCTGAGCCGACAGAGGTGGGCTTGAAGAAGAAGACCCAGGCGGTCATCATCGCCACCGGCTCAGAAGTGCAACTGGCGCTGAAGGCGCAAGAGCTGCTGGCCGCCCGAAAAATTGCCGTGCGCGTGGTCTCCATGCCCAGCAACACCACCTTTGACCAACAAAGCGTCGCCTACAAGAGCAGCGTGCTGCCCGC
>CAIMHL010000077.1 GCA_903840825.1 uncultured beta proteobacterium | reverse complement strand
GCCGGGGCCGTCATGGCAGGCTGCTTGGTGGCCAGGGTGAAGTGCAGCAGCTGGATCAAGATAAAGCTGGCGGCGTAGGCGGCACCCGACCAGAAACCGGTCCAGAACACAGAAAACCCCAGCGCCATGACACCAAACTTCATCCAGGTGGTGAGCGCCGTGAGCGCACCACCCCCCGCGGCTTGGCGCACCATGCTGCGGTACTCGCCCATGTTGCGGGTGATGTAGTGCTCACCGGTCTCGGAGCTACGTTCGGCCACTTTGGCAGCCAGTAGCGAGGTGTTAGAGGCAATCAAAGCCCGCACGCTGCGGCGCTCCTGCCCCACCACGACCAGATGCGCCAGCAAACGGGCAGTATTGGCCGCAGGCTGGACCGACAGCAGGCAATCAAGCAAGGCCCGGATGCGCAGCACGCGCTCTCGGAGCTGGCGCAACTGAAAGACCAAATTAACGGAAATGCCATGCGCATCCAGGTGCGTGTAGACCGTGGCCGCCGCCTGACGGCAAGCGTCCAGACGCTCCCGAAACTGATGCAACGCCGCTTGCCTTGGCAAGTCGTCGTGCTCAGGCGAGGCCAGATAAGCCTCACGCAGCAACTCAAAGTCATGCGCTAAGGCATGAAAGGGGCTGGCATCGCGGGCCGGCGCGCTCATGCGTAAGCGCAACTCAGGGGAAAACCCGGTAGCACGAACCTGGCTGGTGCAAAACGTGATGGCTTCCAGCAGCGTGGCCTGCCAGGGGTGCGGGGCTTGGGCCGGTTGCAGCA
This sequence comes from uncultured beta proteobacterium, assembly GCA_903840825.1. Classification (GTDB taxonomy): domain Bacteria; phylum Pseudomonadota; class Gammaproteobacteria; order Burkholderiales; family Burkholderiaceae_C; genus Rhodoferax. The sequence goes on along the minus strand of CAIMHL010000077.1, from coordinate 2,459 downwards.
CATCGGCAATCCGTGCCAACAAAGGTTCATCTAGCGCGCTCAGCCATTGCGCATCAAAGCGGTGACACAAAACCAAGGAAAAAAGCGCCGACGCATCGGCTGTCTCAGGCGTGCCAGGCAGTGTTTTTTGCAGCACCCGATTGACGAGTTCACTCACAAATGCACTGTTGGATGAAAACCCGTAATCGGCCAACAGCGTGGTGCCATCCAGCGAGGCAATTAATTTTTGCCACCAAGCCTGCAAGCGCTCACGCGCCTCGTGGCGAATTTGCAGGGCATCCAGAAGCAATTGCACCCGAGCCAGCGAGGCGGGCACCGAGGTGCAGTCACCCCGAATCCATTCAAAGAGCGCCACCAGCCACAAGTGCCGCTGCACGGCCTGTGCGTCAGGATCGAGGGATGTGAGAAGTTCGGGGAGGTCGCGCAAGGCCGTCATGCGGTCGCCGCACTCAATGCAGGGTTCGCGCGCCGCCGCTGGCACTCAAGGCGTCCAGCACAAACATGGGCACATCCACATCAAACTTTTCACCATCTTCAGCCACGCAAAAAAAGCTGCCGTGCATGGTGCCGGTGGGCGTACGCAGGCGGGTACCACTGGTGTACTCAAACGACTGCCCCGGCTGGAGCAATGGCTGTTGGCCCACCACACCCAAGCCCTTGACGCGCTCGGTATGACCATTGGCGTCATTCACGTTCCAGGTGCGCGAGATCAACTGCGCTGGCACCTCCCCCACATTGCTGATGGTGATGGTGTAGGAGAAGACATACATTCCCTGCTGCGGGGACGATTGTTCGGCCAGGTAGTTGGGCAAAACGGCAACGCGAAATTGGTACTTTGACATGAACCAATCCTATCCTGAAACCTTGCAAAATCAGTGACAGTGCTTGGTTTCCCGCAGAAGCGCCAAACTAAATGATTAAACTTGAACCATGACCTACCGAATTGCCCCCTCTTTGCTTGCCGCCGACTTTGCCCGCTTGGGTGAAGAGTTGAAAAACGTCATTGCCGCCGGCAGCGACTGGATCCACTTTGACGTGATGGACAACCATTACGTGCCCAACCTCACCTTCGGCCCCATGATTTGCAGCGCCCTCAAGCCGCACGCCGTCACCGCCGCCGGTGTCGCCGTGCCTATTGACGTGCACCTGATGGTGCAACCCGTGGACGCGCTGGCCAGCGCCTTTGCCGATGCCGGTGCCGACCTCATCAGCTTTCACCCTGATGCCTCGCACCACGTTCACCGCAGCATTCAGGTCATCAAAGCCAAAGGCTGCCAGGTGGGCTTGGCTTTTAACCCAGCTGAGCCGCTGGACGTGCTGGACTGGGTGATTGACGACATCGACATGGTGCTCATCATGAGCGTCAACCCCGGCTTTGGCGGCCAGAGCTTCATTGACTCGGCCCTGCGCAAGATTGAAGACGTACGCAAACGCATCATCGCCAGCGGCAAAGACATTCGTCTAGAGGTGGACGGCGGCGTCAAAACCGACAACATCCGCCGCGTGGCCGATGCCGGTGCCGACACCTTTGTCGCCGGCAGCGCCATTTTTGGCCAGCCCGATTACAAAGCTGTGGTGGACGCGATGCGTCAGGCGCTCAAAGCCTGATAAAAAACCTCTGTGGCGCACTGGCGCCGCTGGGCAGGCCTTTTAAGGAGTGAGTTTGGGCAACTCGAGGGTCAAGCCCGCTGGCGCTTCCAGCGAACGTGCCAGTTCGGCACTGCGGGGCGACACCGACTTGAGAATCAGGCCATCTTCCACAGGCGACCCCACACGGTAGGGCTTGGCGGCTTTACCGTCGGTGGCAATCAGGGCATGGCCTTGACGACTGGCCCCAGCCACCACCCCCAATAATTTGAAACGACTGCTTGAAACATCCACAGCCTCTGGCGTGGGCGTGGCGTCGACTTTTTGGCCGCCTAGCAAACGCACCCAAGCCTGAGTATCTGATGCCTCAAGGCCCGGCGCCACGGCGGCGGTCACCTGAAGCAGGGAGACCGGAGCCGACAACTTCAACCCCCAAAATATAGCGCTGGCTGCCGCGAGGGCGGCGACCGAGAAGGTGGCCCCTCTGAGCCACCAGAGTTGGGACTGCGATTGGTTAAATTGCTTTTGCATGGGTGCACTATCATAAGAGACAGCCCACACACCTTGAAACCGCTTCAAACCATGACTACACGCTCCCCCACCTTACGCCTCCGCATCCAGAACGGTTTCACCTTGATCGAACTCATGGTGGTGCTGCTAATTATTGGCGTGCTGGCCGCGCTGATCGTGCCCAATGTGCTGGACCGGGCCGACGATGCGCGTGTGACGGCGGCTAAAACCGACGTCAACAACCTGATGCAGGCGCTCAAGCTCTACAAACTGGACAACCAGCGTTACCCCAGTGGTGAGCAGGGCTTACAAGCCTTGTTGACCAAACCCAGCGCGGCCCCAGTGCCGCCCAACTGGAAGTC
>CAIMHL010000076.1 GCA_903840825.1 uncultured beta proteobacterium | reverse complement strand
TCATCTTGATGACGATTTGCAGGGGCACATAACCTAGGTCGTTGGTCAGGTTGGTGCCAATGCCAAAGGCGAGCTGGCAGCGGCCACGAAATTGCTGGTAAAGCTCAATTGTGCGCGGCACAGTCAGGGCATCACTAAAAATAAGGGTCTTGGTGCGCGGGTCTACCCGCTTTCGGATGTAGTGGTCCAGCATGCGCTCGCCCCACTGGAAGGGGTCACCGCTGTCGTGGCGGGCGCCATCAAACAGCTTGCAGAAGTAAAGGTCAAAGTCGCGCAAGAAGGCACTCATGCCATAGACATCACTGAGGGCAATGCCCAAATCACCCCGGTATTCCTTGGCCCAAGACTCAAAGGCGTAAATCTGGCTGTCGCGCAGGCGCGGCCCCAGCGCCTGGCAGGCCTGCAAATACTCGTGCGCCATGGTGCCCAAAGGCGTCAAGCCCAGTTTCATGGCAAACAGCACATTGCTGGTACCGGCAAATTGCCCCGCTGTGCCCGTCGGGTTGCTGCCCAGGCGCGCACTCAAAACGCGCAAGACTTCTTCATGCCAAGCCATGGAGAAACGGCGCCGGGTGCCGTAGTCGGCAATTTTGAGGTCCGCCAGGCCGTCGGCTTGCAGTTGCCCGATTTTGACGTCCAGACGTTGGCGGCCTTCCAGCAGATCAGGCAGCTTTTGGGTGTTGCGAAAGTACACCTCGTTGACGATAGCCAACACCGGGATCTCAAACAAAATGGTGTGCAGCCAAGGCCCACGAATGGTGATATCGATCTCGCCCGAGGGCAAGGCGGTAACGGTGATATATTTTTCATTGAGCCTAAACAGCCCCAAAAAGTCGACAAAGTCGCTCTTGATGAAACGCAGGGACTGCAGGTAGGCCAGCTCGGCATCCTGAAAATGCAGGCTGCACAGGGAGCGAATCTCGTCCCGGATTTCGCTGGCATAGGCCGCAAGGTTGCGCGAGGCTTTGCCGGTGCTCACGTCAATATCGGGGTTGCGGCACTTGAACTTGTACTCCACCTGCGCGCCCGGAAACTGGTGCAGCACCACTTGCATCATGGTGAACTTGTAAAGGTCGGTATCTAAAAGACTGGTAATGATCATGGGGGCTTACTTTAAGGGCTGAGCTGTCCGGCAACCAGCGTAATTACCCGGTCTGCGCGGTCAGCCAACAATTTATTTTGCTCGGCCACCAGCATGGGCATGCCTTGGGCGCGTAGGAGAAGCAAGGCCTGCACGATGCCTTCAATGAGCACGGGCGAAATGCCTTCGCAAGGCTCGTCGAGCAACAAAAACTTGGGCTCGGTCATCAGGGTGCGGGCAATGGCGAGCATTTGCTGCTCGCCGCCACTCATCTGGCGGGCCTGGCGCTGCAGAAGGGGTTTGAGCGCGGGGAACATGTCTAGCACTTTTTCCTGCAGGGCGCGTGCGTTGCCGCGTGCCACCACAGAGAGATTTTCCTGCACGGTCAGGCCTGCAAAAAGGCGGCGATCTTCGGCCACATAGCCCAACCCGGCGCGCGCTCTTTGGTGCGCAGGCCAGTTTGAGATGTTATTTTTTTCATAGCTGGCTAAGCCCACCACACGGGGGCTCAAGCCCATAATAGCTTGCAAAAGCGTAGACTTGCCCGCACCGTTCAAGCCCTGCAACACCACCAACTCGCCCCGCCCCACTTGCAAGGAAACGCCAAACAAAGCCTGCGCCGCGCCATACCAGACGTTCAAATCTTGCACCGTCAAGACCGGTGTTGAACTGGCGCTTGCCCGCTCAGGTTTGGGTGCGGCAACAGGTTTTGCGAGGTCTGCCGACTCGGCCACTTGGCCTAAATAGCGGGTGCGTACCAGCTCATTTTGGGCAATTTCATGCGGCAAGCCTTGCGCTGCAATCAGCCCGTCAATAAGGACGAGCACGCGGTCGGCGACACCGAACACGGCGTCCATATTGTGTTCGGTGTAGAGCACAGCAATATTGGAGTCGTCATGGGCCAAAGATTGGATCAGCGTCATCAAATCAGAGCGCTCGGCACCCGCCAGACCCGCCGCCGGTTCGTCCAGCAGCAGCAAACGCGGACCCGAGGCACCAGCCAAACCGGCCAGTGCCATCGCCAGTTCCAGTCGTTTTTTGGCACCGTAAGGCAGGCCCAGCGCATCGGTATGAGCCACATGCTGCAAACCCACACGGGCCAGCAAAGCCAGCGCCTCCACCTTGAACGCCTCATCAAGCACCGAATAAGGCGCCAAGCTATGAGGAGCCTGCAAAAGCAGCTGCACATTTTGTAGCACAGTGAGCGCCTCAAAGGTCTGCGCTACCTGAAAAGTACGGGCCACGCCACGGGCCAGTCGCAGCGCCGGGTTTAAGTCATTGAGCCGCACACCGGCCCACAAAACCTCGCCTGCAGTTAAAGCGTGCTGACCCGCGATGCAGGCAAACAACGTGGATTTTCCTGCGCCGTTGGGGCCAATCAAGGCCACGCACTCGCCGGCACGCAGCTCAAAATTGACGCCATTGACGGCCTTAACGCCCTCAAAATGCTTGACCAGTTGCTTAACTTGCAAGCTCATGCGCGCCCCCTGCGGTGCAAAAAGCCCATCACGCCCGAGGGCGACACCACCATGATCAGCATCACAAACAACCCCAACGCACCACGCCAATAGTCAAAGCCCCGGCCCAGCTCAGCCCCCGCCCACACCAGCACCGCGCTGCCTGCGGCCACTCCCCACAACTGATGCACACCGCCCAGCAAAACCACCAGCAAGGCATCCAACGAGGTTGCTACGCTGGCTACCGAAGGAAATACCGTGCCCTTGTGGGCGGCAAAGAGCGCGCCTGCCAAACCGGCCAAACCGGCACTGAATACGAAAACGCTGTACTTTATTTTGACCACTGGCAAACCACTGGCCAGCGCACGCACCGGTGCATCACGCACCGCTTGCAGGGCAGCACCAAAGGGTGACTGACTCAGGCGGCGCAAGCCCCAGACTAAGACAAGCGCCAACACACACAAACCAGCGTAAAAGCCTGTCCGGGCGCTGTCAGCCACTAGATTTAATCCAATCACGCCGTTGTCGCCGCCAGTAAAACCCACCCATTGGGTGGCCACCGCCCACACCACCTGCGCCAAGGCCAGGGAAAGCATGGCCAAATAAACGCCACTGCTTCGCACCACTACAGCGCCAAACACAGCAGCCACACCCAACGCCAGCGTACAAGCCACCGCGAGCGCCAACGGCAGCGCGACTCCCCAGTGGGTATGCGCCAACGCTGCTGCGTAGGCGCCCAAGGCAAAAAACGCCGCATGGCCAAAGCTGACCAAGCCACCCAGCGCCATCATGGCCTGCAAGCTAAGCCCAAAAATCAGCAAGATCAACCCATCGGTGGCCAAGGATTGCCCATAAACCCCTGACCCACCCAAAGCCGCCAACAACAAGCCCAGCGCCATGAACACACCGGCGCTGCGCCCGAGGCCCACTGGCGCACTATTGAATTTTTGAACGACCTCCGCGGGGCCATCACCCAAGGGGCGGCCCATCAGGCCCGAGGGCCGAAGCGCCAACACGACCGCCATCGTCAAAAAAACCAGCACCAAGGTGGCCTGCGGAAACAAACTGATGCCCACCGCGTGGATCAGCCCAATCAGCAAGGCAGCAAAAAAAGCCCCGCCAATACTGCCCAAGCCGCCCATGACCACCACCACAAAAGTCTCCACCACCACGTTCACATCCATCTGCAAGTTGGCAGGCTCGCGCGGCAGTTGCAAAGCGCCCCCCAAGCCAGCCAAAGCGCAGCCCAGCACCACCGCCCCCAGCATCAGCGGTTTGGGGCTAACGCCCAAAGCACCCAGCATGGCCCGGTCTTGCGTGGCGGCCCGCAGGCGCTGGCCAAAACGGGTGCGGTGCAACAAGACATACAAACCCAGCCAGACCAACGGGCCCAGTGCTATGGTCAGCAACTGGTATTGGGGAAAAAACTCACCCCCTAATTCGACCGAGCCCTTGAGCCCCGGAAAGCGTGGCGCAAACACCTCTTCAGGCCCAAAGCCCCAGCGCATGGCGTCGTGCAGCGCCAAGGTCAGCCCAAAGGTAGCCACCAACTGGTACAACTCGGGCACACCATAAAGCCGCCTTAGCAAGATAAATTCGGCTACAGCCCCCGCCAGACCTGCTATGCAAGCTCCTATAAGAATAGCAAACCCATAAAGCCACGCGCTCTCACCCCAAGCTGGGTACCAGACTGTGACCCAATGCGCGGCAAATAGCGCACCCAGCATAAAGAAGCTGCCGTGGGCGAAGTTAACAATGCGGGTGACGCCAAAAATCAGCGTCAGCCCTGCCGCCATCAAAAACAAAGTGGTGGCGTAACTCAGGCCGTTCAGGCCCTGAATGGCAATAAAAGTCATCAGCTAGATAAGACTTTAATCCAGCCAGTGCGTGAACTCTTCAACCGGCACGCGAGGGGTCTTGAAGGTGTTCACCACATCGGTTTCGTCGGCATAACCCAGCGCCATGCCGCAAATCAGCATTTCTTCAGGGCCTGCGCCGATGTGCGGCAAAATAATTTTGCCGAACCCGTTCCAGGCCGCCTGGGGGCAAGTGTGCAGCCCATGCCCGCGCGCTGCCACCATGATGTTTTGCAAAAACATGCCGTAGTCGACCAGCGAGCCGCGGCCCATGACCTTGTCCATGGTGAACATCAGGCCCACGGGCGCATCAAAGAACTTGTAGTTGCGTTGGTGCTGCAGGTGCATCTTGTCTTTGTCCGCCTTGCCAATGCCCAGCAAGCCGTACAAGCCCCAGCCGTTTTCCCGGCGGCGGTCAATATAAGGACTCACCCATTTCTCGGGGTAATAGTCGTACTCCTCTCGGTACTGAGCAGCCAAGTCGGGATTGGCACGAATCGCATCATGGGCAGTGCAGACCTTTTCACACAAGGTGTCACGGCTGCTACCTTGAAGCACATACACCTTCCAGGGCTGGGTGTTGGTGCCAGAAGGCGCGCGGCTGGCGACTTGCAGCAACTCAGTGAGGGTTTGACGCGCCACCGGTTGGGCCGTGAAAGCGCGGGCCGACATGCGCGAGGTAATGGCGACGTCCACCACAGTTTGGGTCATACGAGGGTCTCCAGAGTTGTTTTGAGTTGAGTGGGCAAAGGGCTGGGACGACGTGTGTTTTTGTCCACATACACATGAACGAAATGACCCTTGGCGGCGGTGAGCGGCTCGCCTTGGGCAAACAAGCCCACTTCATAACGCACGCTGCTCCTTCCCAGCTTGGCGACACGAATGCCGGCTTCCACCATTTGCGGGAAGGCAAGCGGGGAAAAATAGTTGCACTGGGTCTCAATCACCAGGCCAATGGTCTCGCCGTGGTGAATGTCTAGGGCGCCTTGCTCGATCAGGTAGCCATTCACGGCGGTGTCAAACCAGCTGTAATAGACCACGTTGTTGACATGCCCGTAGACATCGTTGTCCATCCAGCGCGTACCGATGGTGCGAAACACCCTGTAAGCACTGCGCGGCTCGGCTTGAGGCTTGTCAATTTTTGAATCGGTCATGGGGCTCGATTTTGCCACCGCTGCCAGTAGCTCAAAGCGGTGCGGTAGGTATTGAGTTGAACCTGCACCGTTTCTTCAATTTTGACGCCGTAGCCCCCGGCCATCACGAAGGCCAGCGGAATCCGTCGGCTAAAACACCAGTCGAAAACCCGCCGGTCTCGGGCCTCCAGTCCATCAAAGCTGAGTTTGAGCCGACCCAGGCGGTCGCCTTCAAAAGGGTCAGCACCGGCGAGGTAAATCACCAAGCCAGGGTTGAAGCGACGCTCCAGCTCGTCAAGCGCCTGATCCAGCGCACTGGCGTAGTCCTCGTCCTTGCAGCCGTCGGGCAAAGCCACGTCCAGGTCACTGAACTCTTTTCTGAACGGGAAGTTTTTGTCGCCATGCAAGGACAGGGTGAACACACTCTCATCACCCTGAAAAATGCGCGCTGTGCCGTTGCCCTGGTGCACATCCAGATCAATGACCGCCACTCTCAAGGCGGGGCGGCGCACGCCCTCGGGCTGGCCGAAACGCGAAAAACTACCCCGGCCCCACTCGGCCTGCATGAGACGCGCCGCCACCGCCACGTCGTTGAAGACACAAAAACCACTGCCCTTATCAGCATAGGCATGGTGCGTGCCCCCGGCCAGGTTGGCGGCCACGCCCTCTTGCATTGCATGGCGGACCGCTGCCACGGTAGCGCCCACCGAGCGGCGCGCCCGCTCCGCCATGGCCTGGCTCCAGGGGAAACCAATCTCGCGCAGCCCCGCCGCGCTTAGGGTGCCGTTGGCAATGTCGCCAATGTAGGCCGGGCTGTGCGCCAAGGCCAATTCGCCAGCGCTGGCACTGGGGGCTGGCATTAGCGCAACGGCTGGCAAGGCTTTAACAATGGCGTCACGCAGCAAGGCGTACTTGACCATGGGGAAACGGTGGCCTGTTGGCAATGGCAAAACGAACTGATCCGAAAAAAATGCTTTCATGACAAGATTGTGTCGAACAATCAATAAACCCTTTTTTTAGAAAGACCCTTCTAATTTGCTGCAGCGCAACATAAAAAACTTGCAGCACTTGCTGATTTGCCTATAATTTGCCTCATGCTGCACTGCAACATAACCAACCTAAGGCTTGGCGTCGGCGCAGATACTTTTACCTCATTTTTATTGGAGATATTTATATGTTGACCGTCGAACAAGTCCTGGCTTCAAACAAAGCAAACATCGATACCCTGTTGGGCCTGACGTCCAAAGCCTTTGAAGGCGTTGAAAAAATCGTTGAGCTGAACCTTTCAGCGTCCAAAGCGGCTTTGGCTGATTCCAGCGAAAACACCAAGTCGATGTTGAGTGTCAAGGATGCCCAAGAGCTGATGGCCCTTCAGTCCAGCTTGCTCCAGCCTTTGGCTGAAAAAACAGCTGCTTACAGCCGTCACCTGTTTGAAATTGCTTCCGGCTCCACCGCCGAGTTGAGCAAGACATTTGAAGGCCAAGCCGCTGAAGCCCAAAAGAGCTTTATGGGTTTGGTTGACACAGCGACTCAAAACGCACCAGCCGGTTCTGAGTCTGCTGTCGCCATGATGAAAACCGCCGTGACTGCTGCCACCACCGCTCTGGAAACCGTGCAAAAAGCCGTCAAGCAAGCGACTGAAGTTGCTGAAACAAATTTCAAAGCCGCTACTGCGAGTGCTGTTGACTCAGTGAAGTCAACTGCTAAAAAGCGTTAATTGATTACTGTCAAGTCCACTTGAAGAACTCGCAGTTAAATTAAATTGAAGTCAAGTTAAGAAATCAGGGAAAACCCTGCCATACTTGGCGCAAGTTAAGTTTTTTGGAAACACTTAGTTTCTACAAGTTGTCTCCTCGGGTCCTTTCGAAACCTTCTGGTTCAGGGACTCCTTAAGGGCTGGTCGCAAGACCAGCCCTTTTTTTATGCCCAGCCAACCGCTCCTCTTGGTGCAGCCAGGAGACTGGGCTGCTAGTGGGTATGGTTTTTCGGTTAATTAATGAATTTAAATTTCGGAATATCAGAAATAATTTGCGGAATTTTGCGAGCTTAGCTTTAATTTCGGAATAGCAGAAATATTGGATAAACCCTCAATGCGAGGGAATGTATTTCTGAAAATCCGAAACCGAGCTCGCTATGACTCAAAAAACTACAAGTTCTGAAAGCACCAGCGCTGCCTCTATGCCTTGCCCTGCACCACGAATAGTTCTCCAACTGGCGGACATCGGACATATGGCTCGCAGTCAAAGAAAAGACCAAGGTTTGCGCATCGATGATGCTGCAGCCTTGATCGGGGTCTCTGTTGATTTACTTTCGCGGCTAGAAAACGGCAAGGGCAGCGTTGGGGTGGAAAAAGTGCTTTCCGTCTTGGATGGTTTAGGTTTGTGCTTGGTAGTCGCCCCCCGGAGCCATCCAGCGCTACAAACATTCTTTCGCAACGAATCTACCGAGATTAAATCGTGAATCATTCACTGGTTTTGCTCGCGGACGGCGTGCAGGTCAGCACCATCAGCCAGTCACCAGGTTTGCGCCGGCTGCTGTGAATTCCCAGATAGTCGCCCTCAGATGGCTACGCGTGAACTCCCCTTGGTGGAGCTTGATGCGCGTCTAGGTCAGCGGGCACTGATACCCTTTATTATTTGGTACGGCAAGGCACGCATGTCCGTTGACGGTTACCAGGACAAGTTGCCGGTCTATCTTGACGCACCGCTGGCTGCCGGTGGGCGCATGCTTCTGGCGGAGCCGCCGCTGGCATCCACGCACATTCTGAAACCACAGCCGCAGCGCGTCTCAGCCTGTTGCGGTGGGCCCTGTTCCAGTTTTTAATTGGCAACAGTGATGCGCATGGAAAAAACTATTCGTTTTTTGTGAATGGCCAAGGACTGCTGCCAGCTCCTTGGAACGATTTGGTGAGTGTGGTGCAGTACCCAACAGTGAACCACGAATTGGCCATGGCTTTTGGCGATGTGTTCGTACTGGACGAGGTCAAGAGTTTTGCCCTGGCCGACTTTGCCCAGCGATGTGGCGTGGACCGCAGTGTCTTGAGTCGGGAGGCTAAGCGTATGGCTAAGCTGGTGCACAAGCATGCAGAGGCCGTGGCCTTGAGCACTGAGTACCAAGATGCTGAGTGTGTTTTTGCACAACAGATTGCCAAATTTGTTGTTGCCCAAGCTGTTCG
>CAIMHL010000075.1 GCA_903840825.1 uncultured beta proteobacterium | reverse complement strand
CCGGGACAGCGTGAGAAAAGGTGTCATGGAGTCTCCATTTATTTTGACAAAGGGACTTGGCTGGCGGTTGACGACAAACCAATGCCACCTTGTAAGGGTAACGTGAGCAACTGCAAAAAATTATGAAATGCAGTGTTTTAAACTAAGGGAAAACGCCGACCGAAGCCACCGCGAACAAGAGTTTAAACGCTCAGTGTCAAGCCCCTCATGAAATATTTTCACAATGCAAAAAATACTAATGCCCGACGTTGATTCGCCCGCCATGCGCCAGGGCGGGGCCGATGTTTTGTCGCTGGCTTTGATGGATGCCCGCAACCACACACTGCACCTGATTAGTCAATTTGAGCCTGAAGCGTGTGTGTTGGACAGCGCCGTTCATGATGTTGACCGCAGTAGCCCGCCGCTGTGGACGTTGGGTCATATCGGCTGGTTTCAGGAGCGTTGGGTGGCGCGCCATTTGCAGCGTCATTGGGGCCGATTTTGTGACCCGACTGCAGCCCGCTTGCCCTCTATTGAGCCGCGCGCCGATGCCTGGTGGGACCCCGAGCAGATGCCTCAAAGCCAGCGCTGGGCCTTGAATCTGCCTGATAGGGACGCTATCAAGGCCTATTTGCTTGAGACGCTGGAAACCACGCTTGAGTTGTTGGAGAAAGCAAAGTCGGATGATGATGCCTTGTACTTTTTTCGCCTTGCCCTGTTTCACGAAGACCAGGCGGGCGAGGCCCTGATCACGCTGGCGCAAACTCTTGGATTGCCGCTGGGTTTGAGCCTGCCGGGGCCGGTGCTGGTGCAAGCCCCCCTGAGTGTGCCCGCCACCCGCTGGGCCTTGGGTGTGTCTGAGGCTGAGAGTGGTTTTAGCTTTGACAACGAGCGCCCAGCCTATCAAGTGCAAGTGCCCGAGTTTGATATTGATGCCCAAGTAGTGACTTGGGCGCAGTTTGTGGAGTTTGTGGACGATGGCGGCTACGACCGGCCCGAGCTGTGGCACCCTGATGGCTGGGCTTGGGCGCAGGAAAGTGCCTTCAAAGAAAGCCGCCGCGCGCCACGCTATGTCGATCAGATTGGCGTGGCCAGTGGCGCGGTGATGCAAGACCGTTTTGGCACGCCCCGGCGCATGCTGGGCGGACAACCCGCCATGCATGTGAGCTGGTGGGAGGCAGACGCCTGGTGCCGCTGGGCGGGCAGGCGCTTGCCGTCCGAGGTGGAGTGGGAGGTGGCGGCGCATTCGGTGGTGCGGCGCCGCTTTCGTTGGGGCGATGTCTGGGAGTGGATGGGCACCACGTTTCAAGCCTACCCAGACTTTACGGCTGACCCGGACCGGGCTTACTCAACGGCCCACTTTGGCACGCACAAGGTGCTGCGCGGCGCCTCGTTTGCCACCCGCGCCCGCATGAAACACCCCAAGTTTCGAAACTTCGCCCTCCCTGGCCAAGACGATATTTTTGTAGGCTTTCGCTCTTGCTCGCTGTAGGTCTGTCTTTTACTTTGACCACATAATTTGTTGGAGCGGCGCCCTCGCCGCGAAGGTCTTCGTCAGCGATCGTTGGCTGCATTCAAGGGCATTCGCGGCGAGTGCGCCGCTCCAACGGGGACTCAATCTTCTGGCCATGGTTCGTCTGCGGGAGTCTATGCAGCGGAATTCATAGGGTAAGACCACCAGGGCAGCACTTTACGCATGCTGAGGACTTCGCCACTTTGCAAGGGCGTGTAGCCCGCAATGTGCGTTACTTTTTCCTGCCAGGCCGAGGTTTTGAGCAGCTGCAGCAAGGCCAGGATGCCGGGCTGTTGAAGCGCTGATTTGAGGCAAACCAAGTGGTAGCGCTCAAGGCCCAGTGGCACAAAGTCCAGGCCCGCCCGCTGTGCGGCAGCGGCAATGCCCAAGCCGACTTCAAACTGGCCTGAGGCCACGGCGTGCGCCACGGCCGCGTGGGAGGGTTCGCTGTGCTCATAGCCCGTAATTTGGCTGGCGGCTAGCCCGCTCTGGGCCAAAAGATCATCCAGCACCACGCGGGTGCCGGTGCCCATGCTGCGGTTGGCAAAGCGGGCGCCTTGCAGGGCCACGTCTTGCAGTGACTGCAGCTTGAGGGGGTTGCCCTTGGCCACCATGAGGCCTTGTGTGCGCTGGGCAAAGCCGATAATTTTGTGCAAACCAGGTTTGAGCAGGGGCTTGTAGGTGCGCTCAGTCAGGGTTTTGGGGCCGGTGTGCGTCAGGGTGTGAAAACCTGCCATCACACAGCGCCCTTCGTTCAGGGCCCGAATGGCGTCCACACTGCCTGTAAACCGAATGTCGAGATGCAGTTGGTGGTGGTCTGACTCTGAGGCTTGTTGGAGCGCGTGCTCGCGCAGGGTGCTCAAGGCATCGTCATGGCTGGCGTACAAGGTGACCACATGGGTGCTGTCGTCAAAAGCCACCGCAAAAGTGCGTTCCAGCTCGGCCCGCAGCGCTTCAATTTGCGGGGCAAGACGGGCCTGGGCCTGGCTTTCGGCCCACATCAGCTTGGCGCCAAATTCGGTGAGGCGCGCTGACTGGCCTTTTTCCCAAACCACCAGCTCATGGCCCAACTCATGCTCCCAGCGCTTGAGCTCCCCCCAAACGTGGCGGTACGACAAACCCAAAGCGCGGGCACCGGCTGAGATGGAGCCTTGGGTGCTGACGGCTTGCAGCAAATCAATCAGCGGGTTGCGCACCAGCGCCGGGCTGCTGTCGCGGGAGAGGGTGTAGTGGAATTGAAGCCTATGCACAGCAGTTCATATCGCAGGTAATTAAATCAGTGGCTACGATACCGCAAGTTATTTAAGGCCTATGAATTCAATCTCCGAGAGTGCGGCCACCGCGCTGCAACTCATCATCTCCCTGGACCCCGCTTTGCTCACCATCGTGGGCCGCTCGTTGTCGGTCAGCGCCTTGGCTTGCCTGCTGGCTTGCGGCCTGGGCCTAGTGCTGGGGGCTTGGCTGGGGGTGGCGCGCTTTGCGGGGCGCACTTGGGTGCTGACGCTGCTTAATACTTATTTGGCCGTGCCCTCGGTGGTGATTGGTTTGTTGGTTTATTTGCTGTTATCGCGCTCTGGGCCGCTGGGGTTTTTGGGCTGGCTGTTCAGCTTCAAGGCGATGGTGCTGGCGCAGGCGCTGCTGGTGCTGCCGGTGGTCACGGCCCTGACCCGCCAAGCCGTGGAAGACGCCGAGGCCGTGCAGGGCGAGCAACTGCGCTCCCTGGGCGCACGCCCCTTCATGCGCAGCCTGCTGCTGGCTTGGGACGAGCGCTTTGCCTTGCTCACGGTGCTGATTGCCTCCTTTGGACGGGCCATCTCCGAGGTGGGCGCGGTCATGTTGGTGGGGGGCAATATTGACGGCTTTACGCGGGTGATGACAACCGCCATTGCGCTGGAGACTAGCAAGGGCGACCTGCCGCTGGCCTTGGGTTTGGGCCTGATTTTGCTGGGCGTGGTGCTGCTTTTGAATGTGATGATTGCGCTGGTAAGGCGCTGGCGCGAGCGCTCCGAGATGGGCGAAGGTAGCCTGCAAGACGCCGTCAAGGGTCCTGCGGCTAATCGGTTGAGCAAGGCTTTGGAGGTGTCTGCATGAGCCCGGTGGTGCAATTGCACGCAGCCAGCGTTCATTTTGGGCGCGCGTCCCAAGCGGTGCGCGCCCTGACCGAGGTTTCACTGCACATAGAAGCCGGAGAACGCGTGGCACTGGTCGGGGCCAACGGCTGCGGCAAAAGTACCTTGCTGCGCTTGTTGCACGGTTTGACACCGCCCAACGCGGGCGCTGTGGCGCGTCGCCCCCAGGCGCGTCAAGCCATGTTGTTTCAAAGGCCGCATTTGTTGCGGCTTTCGGTGCTCAGTAACGTGGCGCTGGGCTTGTGGCTGGGTGGCATGCGCTGGGCACTGGCCCGGGCACAAGCTCACTTGGCGCTGTCTCGTGTGGGTTTGCAAGACCTGGCTTTGCGACCCGCCCGCACGCTCTCGGGCGGGCAGCAGCAGCGCGTGGCCTTGGCCCGCGCTTGGGCCCTGAGCCCGCAAGTGCTGCTGCTCGATGAGCCCACGGCCAGCCTGGACCCGCACGCCAAACGCGAGGTGGAAGCCTTGATTGCCGAGTTTGCCTCGCAGTCCATGACCTTGGTCTTTGCCAGCCACAACCTGGGGCAAGTCAAGCGCCTGGCCAGCCGGGTGATTTATTTGGAACACGGCCGGGTCTTGGCTGACCTGCCCGTGCATGAGTTTTTTGACGGTGCCTTGCTGCAAGCCAAGTACCCCGAAGCCCATTTGTTTGTTAAAGGAGAACAGGTATGAAGAAGTTTAAGAGTTTTAAGGCTTTAGCCCTTACCAGTTGTGCTATAGCAGCTCTTGTTTTTGTAGTATCTTCCAGCGCGCAGGCGCAGTCGATTGTGGTGGCGTCCACCACGTCTACCGAGCAATCGGGCTTGTTTGCTTACCTCTTGCCTGCGTTCAAGCAAGCCAGCGGTCTGGACGTCAAAGTGGTGGCGCTGGGCACCGGGCAGGCCCTGGACATGGGGCGCAGGGGCGATGCCGATGTGCTTTTTGTACATGACCAGGTGGCTGAAGAAAAAATAGTGGCCGAGGGCTTCGCGCTTAAGCGCTTCCCCGTGATGGTCAACGACTTTGTGCTGATCGGCCCGGCCGCTGACCCGGCCAAAACCAAAGGCCGCGACATTGTGGAAGCGCTCAAAAAGTTGTCGGCCTCCAACACCGCTTTTATCTCGCGTGGCGACAAGAGCGGCACGCACGCCGCCGAGTTGCGCTTTTGGAAAATGGCGGCATTGCCAGACGCCAAAGGCGCGGGCTACAAAGAGTGTGGCTGCGGCATGGGGCCGGCGCTCAATATTGCGTCCAGCAGCGGCGCCTATGTCTTGGCTGACCGCGGCACCTGGCTTAATTTTAAAAACCGGGGCGACCTGGCCGTGCTGGTGGAGGGTGACAACCGGCTCTTCAACCAATACGGCGTGATGCTGGTTAATCCAGCCAAACACCCGCAAGTGAAAGTGGCAGAGGGCCAAAAGTTTGTCGATTGGGTGGTCTCGGCGCCCGGTCAGGCGGTGATTGCCGGTTACAAAATCGGCGGCGAGCAGTTGTTCTTTCCTAACGCGGGCAAGTGAAATCTGATGGGCTTAGGCTAGGTCACTTAAGACCTGTTCTATCGCGCTGAAAAGCGGCCGCTCTCTTGGCGCTTTATTCAAGCAAGCGTTCATCAAACGGTTGAGGGCTTCGTGCGTGGCTGGCTCTGGGTGGCTTGGACTGTGCGCCAGCAACTCTTCCAGCAGGCAGCCAAAAGCGCGAACTTCAAGCCGCTGCAGCGCAAGGGCTTGAGTTTGGCTGTGCTGCGGCAAAAACGACGCTGCACCAAAGTCGCCCAGCAAGGCTTGGCCGGCGCCGTTGTGCAAAATGTTGTGGCCGTACAAGTCGCCGTGCATCAAGCCTTGCGCGTGCAAATGCCGCGCCGCGGCCGCGATGCCCAACGCCAAACGAAGCGCGGTAGTCGCCTCGAACGCTGTGTG
>CAIMHL010000074.1 GCA_903840825.1 uncultured beta proteobacterium | reverse complement strand
TGACGCGCATTTGGTCGGCGGTTTGCTCGTCCACATACGCAAAGCCAGCTTCGATCAGGTGTTCGGCGGCGCGGTACATGAAGTCGAAATAGTCGCTGGCTTGGTAGGGGGTGGCATCTGCAGAGCCATTCCAGTCAAAGCCCAGCCACTTGACCGAGTCTTTGATGCTGGTGACGTACTCAAGGTCTTCTTTTTCGGGATTGGTGTCGTCAAAGCGCAGGTGGCACACGCCGCCATAGTCACGCGCCAGGCCAAAGTTCAGGCAAATGCTTTTGGCGTGGCCAATGTGCAGGTAGCCGTTGGGCTCTGGGGGGAAGCGGGTGCGAATTTTGGCAGGGTCAGGCTGGCCTGCGGCTTGGTGGGCGGCGTCGCCGGGGCTGCCGGCCCAACGGCGCTGGGCGTAGGTGCCTGCGGCCAGGTCATGCTCGATGATCTGGCGTAAAAAGTTGCTGGGCTTAACGGTGTCGGGTGCGGCGGTGGCGGGGGTGGGTTGGCTCATGGGCTGATTTTAGTCGCCCAATGCCCCCGTTTCAGGGGGGTGGCGTCAAGCGGTGATGCCAAACTGGGCCAACTGATCGCTCACCAACTCCAGCCGTAAGAGTGGGCTGTCCAGGGCCATCAGGCGCTGCTTGTCGGCTTGTGCAATAGGCAGCAATTCGCACCAACGGTTGGCGACCCAGCCGCAGTCATCAAGCCGGTAGGGCGGTTGCACCGGCATTTGTTCTGGGGGCACTTCGTTGATTTTCAAAGAAGTCATAAATTTGGCCAGCGCAGCAGCCGCGCCCAGCAGGTCTTCAGGAATTTTGACCGGCGCATCGCCCGCCAGCAGGCTGACATCGGCCACCCACAGGCCGTGTTTGAGTTGTTCATGGTGCTGAATGTGAAAGCGCTGCGCGCCGGTGCACCGAATAACGATCAGCCCGGCTTGGGGCGTAGAGAATTCAGTGATGGTGGCCAGCGTGCCCACCGTCTCAAAGCGCTCAGGTTTGAAGCCGCCGCCTTCGGGGATGCTGCTGTCGGCTTTGCGCACTTCTTGGCCTTGCGTTAAGGCCACTACACCAAACGGCGTGCCCGAGCGGTGGCATTTGCCAATCATGTCGAGGTAGCGCACTTCAAATATTTGCAAAGGCAAAAACCCGTCCGGGTAAAGCACGGAGCCTAAGGGGAACAGGGGTATGGAGAGCAATTCAGGGCTTGGGTTCATGAATTTGATTGTCGTTTAAATGCATTGAGCCCAACTCCCAGTAGGGGCTCAATGATGTGGTGAGCTTGCGCCAGACACTCAGAAAATGGGCGCTGGAACCCCAAGGTGTCAATGGCCTCAAATTCAGCCTCGACCAGTTCAGCGCGGTCCTGCAAGCGCTGCAAGAACGCGGCGCCGTGTTTGATGAAAAAAGGCGCGGCAAGTTCAATCGCTTCAGGCTCTGCGAGGGCCACTGCGCACAGGTCGTAAAGGTCGCGGGCCTTGGCTTGATTGCCTCGATGCCACATTTTCTTGGCAATGATCTCGGCGCAGGTTTCGAATTTGATGGGGCGACCGGCATGCATGACGATATCAAAGGGGTGTTTTGTCAGAGAGGTACCGACAACGATATCGATTTCACCAGCGGGCAAGAATAGCTTGATGAATTCAGCATTTTCCTCATAGTCGGTACTGACCGATTCGGCTTCGTCACTAAGTCGTGGATTTACAAAACCGAGGTACTGCGGGTCGGTCACAAAAAGGTCGATATCCTTGCTTTGGCGGTGCCCAATGCGCAGCATCAGCACCGTGCCCCCGCCAAAAGTCCACAAGGGTTGATGAGTTTGGCGTTCCAAATGGGCCATGAGTTTGAGTGCATGCGGAAACAATTGGGTCCACACGCCAGGTCGGCTGAGGTCGGGCGTGCTCATAGCCACAGAGCACGGCTGCTCTTGAGTTGGCGGGCAAGGGCGCGCATCCGTGCCCATACCTGACTGCGCTCGACGCCGCGCTCAGCGTGCAACGCTTCGACGACCGAGGCCAAAAGTGAAACGGGGGCTTCATCAAGCAAGGTGTAAACATGGGGAGACCAAGCAGCGGGCATGCTGTCGCTCGTAAAAATTTCGCGCAACTGGTCTGCAGTGATGGCAACCCGGTAACTCACGCTGGATGTGCGTGCGGCGATGTCAAGCGCCGAACTTTTGGTGATAGGGTGCGGGTGACTTTTGGGGCGTGGTGCGCTGACGGTCACCGATAAACCTAATGTTCCCAATAGTTTGGCGACCCGCGTCAGGCTCAGGTCATTGATGGTGCAGTTTTCGAGTTGGTTGATGGTGGCGCGCGAAAGTCCGCTAAGCTTGGACAGGGCGGTTTGCGTCAGCCCCATGTCTGAGCGACGGGTCCGCACGGCTGAGCTGAGTTCAAGAATGGCAGTCATCGGGAGAGCTTAGCTTTTCAAATGAGGGGTGTCAAATATATTTGACAATATTTACATGGCTTTGAACCGATGGGCATAGAGACGGCTCACCGCCAGTTTTTCGGGGCGTCCACGCAAACTTAAACTTAGTTTGCCCTGGTCGTCGTGGCTGGCGTGGTCGATATAGGTGGTGTTCACCACAGTGCTCCTGTGAATTTGCCAGAAAATTTGCGGGTCGAGTTGGGGCAGCAAGTCTTTGAGTGGGGTGCGAATCAGGTAGTCGTGCGGGCCACTGAGTACGCGCACATATTTGTCGGTCGCCTCAAAGTAGGCAATGTCGGCCACCGCCAGCAAGCGCGTTTGCTGCCCCACGCTCACAATAATCGTTTTAAGCCATTCGGATGCGGGTAAAAGCCTTGGGGTCGCCGCTAACAGGTTGCGCAATTGGCTCAGCGTGTCTTCAAAATGTGTAGCTGGCCAAGCACGGTGTGAAAGGGCTAGCTTGAGTTTTGATAATGTTTTTTCTAGCCGGGCCGTTTGCACGGGTTTAAGCAGGTAGTCCATGGCCTGGGCCTCAAAGGCTTGCACGGCGTATTGCTCATAAGCCGTGATAAACACCAGTGCTGGAAAAGCTTTGTGGCCTGGGCCGGGTGCTGGCCAGGCGTCGGCCAACTCTGCGGCGGCCTCCAGTCCGCTTAAGCCGGGCATGC
>CAIMHL010000073.1 GCA_903840825.1 uncultured beta proteobacterium | reverse complement strand
CGGAGTTTGATGCAGATTTTGGCTCTTCGCTGATATTTGACTGCGATGTGGGAGAAGACGCCCAAATCGAGGCTTTATTCAAAGACCTCGCCGTTCATTGGCCGCAGTTTGATGGCTTTGTTCACAGTATCGGCTTTGCGCCACGCGAAGCCATTGCTGGTAACTTCCTAGACGGGCTCACGCGTGAAAACTTTCGCATTGCCCACGATATCAGCGCGTACAGCTTCCCCGCCATGGCCAAAGCCGCCCTGCCCTACCTGAGTGACAAAGCGTCCCTTCTCACGCTGACTTATTTGGGTGGCGTGCGCGTGGTGCCTAGCTACAACACCATGGGCTTGGCCAAAGCATCGCTGGAGTCTTCAGTGCGCTATCTGGCAGACGCCATCGGGCCGCGTGGCATGCGTGTGAATGGACTGAGTGCTGGCGCCATCAAGACACTGGCTGCCAGTGGCATCAAGGATTTTGGACGCCTGCTCGCCATATCGGCCAATGCATCGCCTTTGCGCCGGAATGTGACGATTGAAGAAGTGGGCAACGTTGCTGCATTCTTGCTCAGTGACTTGGCCTCCGGCATGACAGGCCAAATCTCCTATGTTGACTGCGGCGTGAGTCAGACAGCTGTGGCTGTCGTCGAAACCTCATCTTCATAACAAAATAGCCCGCTAGGCCAAGCCTAGCGGGCTATAACAGCTATTTTTATAATAGCGTCTTGGTTACACCTTGACGCAATCAGCAAAGTAATGGATCACCCCGTTGGGCCCCACTTCCTCGACCAAACCGTGGATATCGGTCTCAAAGCCCGGACACTGGGTGTTGAACTCGCGTGAAAACTTCAGATAATCCACAATTTTCTTGTTGAACACTTCTCCAGGGATCAACAAGGGAATGCCGGGTGGATAAGGCGTAACCAATCCCACGGTGATGCGGCCTTCAAGCTGGTCAATCTCAACCCGCTCTGTTTTGCGCAAGGCAATGTGGGCGTACGCATCACTGGGCTTCATGGCTGGTGTCAGGTCGCTCAAATACATATCCGTCGTCAGGCGGGCAATGTCGTACTTGGCATAGAGCTGGTGCAGGTGCTGGCACAAATCAGCCAAACCCATGGTTTCATACTTGGGGTGCTTTTGACAAAACTCGGGCATGACGCGCCACATGGGCTGATTTTTGTCGTAATCGTCCTTAAACTGCTGCAAGGCTGTCAACATACTGTTCCAACGACCCTTGGTGATGCCGATGGTGAACATGATGAAAAAGCTGTACAGGCCGGTTTTTTCCACCACGACCCCATGCTCAGCCAGAAACTTGGTCACGATGCTGGCAGGAATACCCGTTTTGGAAAACTTGCCGTTCAGGTCCATACCAGGCGTCACAATGGTTGACTTGATCGGGTCCAGCATATTGAAGCCGGTGGCCATTTTGCCAAATCCGTGCCAATTGACACCCGCCTTGGCCTTGGCAGATTCCCCTTTGATGATCCAGTCATCGGCACGGCCAATGCCTTCATCAACCAATTTGTCTGGCCCCCAAACCTTGAACCACCAGTCGGTGCCGTAGTCATCGTCAATTTTGCGCATGGCACGGCGAAAGTCCAAGGCTTCGGCAATACTTTCCTCAACCAGTGCTGTGCCGCCCGGGGGCTCCATCATGGCCGCGGCCACATCGCAACTGGCAATAATGCTGTACTGAGGGCTGGTGCTACTGTGCATCAGGTAAGCCTCATTGAACAGGTGCTTGTCGAGCTTGACTGTTTGCGAGTCTTGCACCAAAACGTGGCTTGCCTGACTGATACCCGCCAGCAATTTATGGATGGATTGGGTGGCATACACCATCGCGTGCTTGGGGCGCGCACGCTTTTTACCCATGGCATGGTAAGAACCATAAAACGGGTGAAAAGCAGCATGCGGCAACCAAGCCTCATCAAAGTGGATATTTTCCACATAGCCGTCCAACATACCCTTGACGGTCTCGGTGTTGTACAACACGCCGTCGTAGGTCGATTGGGTGAGGGTTAACACACGGGGTTTGATTTTGCTGGCATCAACACCATTGAGGTGCTCTTTAATCAAGGGGTTAGCCATGATTTTGGACTTGATGGCGGCTTGCTCAAATTCGCTTTTCGGTATGGGGCCAATAATGCCGAAATGATTGCGGGTGGGTTTTAAGAACACCGGAATAGCTCCGGTCATGATGATGGCGTGCAAGATGGACTTGTGACAGTTCCGGTCAACCACCACCACATCATTAGGGGCCACGGTATGGTGCCAGACCATTTTGTTGCTGGTGCTGGTGCCGTTAGTCACAAAGAAGCAATGGTCGGCATTAAATATTCGCGCCGCGTTGCGCTCACTCTTACCGATGGCGCCATCGTGGTCGAGAAGCTGACCCAGCTCTTCTACCGCGTTGCAAACGTCGGCGCGCAACATGTTTTCACCATAAAACTGGTGGTACATCTGGCCAACGGGGCTTTTCAAAAATGCAACGCCGCCCGAGTGACCAGGACAATGCCAAGAGTAGGATCCGTTTTCAGCGTAGTCAAGCAGGGCTTTAAAGAAAGGCGGCTGCACGCCTTCGAGATAGCTTTTTGCTTCACGGATGATGTGACGCGCCACAAACTCAGGCGTGTCTTCAAACATATGAATAAAACCATGCAACTCACGCAAGATGTCGTTGGGCAAGTGGCGCGAAGTTTTGGTTTCGCCATAAATGTAGATGGGCACATCCAAATTTTTACGACGAACTTCTTCAATAAAGTGACGCAAATTAAGTACAGCCGGGTCCAAATCCGGACCAGGCGTGAACTCTTCATCGTCGATGGACAAGATAAAGGCACTGGCACGGCTTTGCTGCTGCGCAAACTGACTCAAGTCCCCATAACTGGTGACGCCCAAAACTTCGAGGCCTTCTGACTCAATGGCCTGCGCCAGAGCCCTGATCCCCAAACCAGAGGTGTTTTCAGAGCGGAAATCTTCATCAATGATGACAATAGGGAAACGAAATTTCATGGGTATGTCCAACCAAGCTTGGGAAAAATTTGAATTAGCCGCGAAGTGTAAGGACTTATTAAGTCAAATCGCTTGTCAGCTCACGAAATTGCCGCAAAATTGGCTATTTAGTTAACTCCAAAAGGCGGCAAGATGGCTGTATCAACATTATGGTGGCTGCTGGCAGGCGCCCTGGTTGCGGCAGAGCTCGTTTCAGGTACTTTTTACCTGCTGATGGTAGCGGTTGGTTTTGTCGCAGCAGCTATGTCGGCACATGCAGGCGCATCACTGGCGATTCAGTTTGCGGTGGCAGCCTTGGTAAGCACATGCTTGGTCGTGGCTTGGTGGCGTTATAAAAAAGAGGACGTCACTCAGCCCAAGGCCACCGCCAACCACGACTTGAATATGGATATAGGTGAGATTGTTGATGTGCAGCAGTGGAACGAAAATGGTTCCAGCCAAGTCAAGTACCGGGGCGCTAGCTGGCAGGTATCGCTTCACTCGGGAGAGCCACTAAGTCCCGGCAAACACCAAATCATCGAAGTTGTAGGCAGTCGCCTGATCGTGAAAAAAATTTAAAGCCTGGCTGACATCTTTTTCGTTGGCCCAAACTGGAGAACTCTATGGAAATTGCAATCGTTTTATTGGTTATCGCGGTGATCTTTATCACCCAGTCGGTCAAAGTGGTACCGCAACAGCACGCGTGGGTGGTGGAGAGGCTCGGAAAATACAACGGCACCCTGACACCCGGGCTTAACTTTTTAATGCCCTTCATTGACAAGGTGGCCTACAAACACTTGCTTAAGGAGGTTCCGCTGGACATTGCCAGTCAGGTTTGTATCACCAAGGACAACACCCAGTTGCAGGTTGACGGTATTTTGTACTTTCAGGTAACAGATGCCATGCGGGCCAGTTATGGCTCCAGCAATTACATCGTGGCTATCTCCCAGTTGGCGCAAACATCTTTGCGCTCCGTCATCGGCAAACTAGAGTTGGACAAGACTTTTGAGGAGCGCGACATCATTAACGCTCAAGTGGTGCAAGCGATTGATGAGGCTGCACTCAATTGGGGCGTCAAAGTCCTTCGCTACGAAATCAAGGATTTAACGCCACCCAAGGAAATTTTGCACGCCATGCAGCAGCAAATTACCGCAGAACGTGAAAAGCGCGCCTTGATCGCTGCCTCTGAGGGACGCAGGCAAGAACAAATCAACATTGCGACCGGTGAGCGTGAGGCTTTTATCGCCCGCTCTGAGGGTGAAAAACAAGCCGTGATCAACAAGGCGCAAGGTGATGCGCAATCAATTACTGCGGTGGCTGAGGCCACAGCACAAGCCATTGAACGTATTGCTGCAGCTATTCGCACGCCCGGTGGTGCCGAAGCGGTGCAGCTCAAAGTGGCCGAAAAAGCAGTTGATGCCTACGCCAAAGTTGCGTCAGATGCGAACACCACGCTCATCGTACCCAGCAACATGACCGAGGTCTCAGCACTTATTTCTTCGGCTATGAAGATGGTTCAAGTTAAGTAGCCCACCTAAACGCTCAAGCAGCAAAGCCGCCCACTTTGCAGTTTGCCGATGAACTTGGTTAGAAACCGAGCTTAGAAAACCACAGTTTCTGAAAACAAAAAAGCCCTAGATCCACAGGGGAACAAGGGCTTCTAGGGGGGCTACTTAGACGGTTCTGTCGCAGTAAGCATAAGCGACAATTCCGACCATGCTTGATTTCCGCAAAAGTTTGATCAACAGCACCTTGAACAAGGTGCTCCAACGACTTCACTATCCACTGGAAGTGATGCTGACCTGCGTGCGCTGGTACGTGGCCTACCCGTTGAGTCTGCGCCACATCGAGGAAATGATGCAAGAGCGCGGTGTTTTCGTTGATCACTCCACCGTACATCGCTGGGCAATCAAAGTTTTGCCGGTTATGGCGGCAGTCTTTCGCAAGCGCAAGCGACCCGTTGGCCTGAGCTGGCGAATGGACGAGACCTGTATCAAAATCGCGGGCAAGTGGAAGTACCGTAAGCGCACGGCCAACCCATCTTGCCGATTCGCTACAGGTCAGCTAGAAGTCGGCGCCACCCAGCGATGCGACAACAACTCCTCCAGCCGTGAGTTCGGCCAGGTTGGCAACTTGGTCAGCACATCCTTGAGATAAGCCCAAGCATCGAGCCCGTTAAGTTTGGCTGACTCAATCAAACTCATTAGCGTGGCCGCTCGCTCACCGGCTTGCTGCGAGCCGATAAAAAGCCAGTTTTTCCTGCCCAGG
>CAIMHL010000072.1 GCA_903840825.1 uncultured beta proteobacterium | reverse complement strand
GCGGGGGCTTTTTTTGCCGGAGCCGCTTTCTTCGCAGGTGCCGCTTTTTTTCGCCGCTACTTTCTTCGCAGGTGCCGCTTTCTTCGCAGCGGGTGATTTTGCAGTTGCCATTATTTTCTCCTTGATCGATTTACAAAGAGCACTTCATGCATGTTGGATTGCAGGAAGCGATCCATGGTGTTGGGTTCAATCCCAGCACCATGAACTCGGGACCACGAACGTCCGATGCGCCCAAAGGGGCCATCGTGCGGTCGCGAAATTAGTAATGCCATGTCGAGTGTTCAGTCCCAAGACAGAGCACCACCGGACTGGTACTCTATGACACGGGTTTCAAAGAAGTTGCGCTCTTTTTTGAGGTCAATCATCTCGCTCATCCAGGGAAACGGATTTTCTTCGTGCTGGTACAAGGGCTCCAGTCCGATTTGGGTGGCGCGACGGTTGGCAATGTAGCGCAGGTATCCCTTGAACATGGACGCGTTGAGACCAAGCACGCCGCGCGGCATGGTGTCCTCTGCATAGCGGTACTCAAGCTCGACAGCCTTCTCGAACAAAATCTTGATTTCGGCCTTGAATTCAGGCGTCCAAAGCTGGGGGTTCTCAAGTTTGAGTTGGTTGATCAAGTCGATCCCAAAATTGCAATGCATGGACTCGTCGCGCAAGATGTACTGGTATTGCTCAGCAGCGCCAGTCATCTTGTTTTGCCGTCCGAGTGCCAGGATTTGGGTAAAGCCAACGTAAAAAAACAAGCCCTCCATGAGACAAGCAAACACGATCAAGGACTTGAGTAGTGTCTGGTCGTCTTGCAGGGTGCCGGTTTTGAACGCCGGATCCATGATGGCCTGGATGAACGGGATCAGAAATTCGTCTTTGTCTCGGATCGACTTCACTTCGTTGTAGGCGTTAAAGATCTCGCTTTCATCGAGCCCAAGAGACTCAACAATGTACTGATAAGCATGCGTGTGAATTGCCTCCTCAAAGGCTTGACGCAACAGGAACTGGCGGCATTCTGGCGCCGTGATGTGGCGGTAAGTTCCCAGTACGATGTTGTTGGCGGCCAGGGAGTCCGCTGTGACAAAAAAACCGAGGTTGCGCTTGATGATGCGGCGCTCGTCTTCTGTCAGCCCTTTGGGGTCTTTCCAGAGCGCGATGTCTCGCGTCATGTTGACTTCTTGCGGCATCCAGTGGTTGGCGCAGCTGGCAAGGTATTTTTCCCATGCCCATTTGTACTTGAAGGGCACCAGTTGGTTGACATCGGTCTTGCCGTTGATGATGCGTTTGTCATTGGCATTAACGCGTCGGGGACTCGCCAACGGCGGCACGCTCTCTCTGGGCAAACTGGTGGGCTTAAGGGGTTCGGCGTCACGCAGCAAGTGCAGCGCAGCGAGATGGATGGTGGTGTCTGTCGCCTGCCTGCCGTAAGGGCTAGCTAAAGGCTGCATCAGCGGTGAGGGCTTGACTTCTTCTTCCCAGGTCAACATATGAATTCCAATTTAAATATTATGAAACGTGCGCGGCTTATTGAAAAGCGCTCATTGATGAAGGAGCCTCTTCTGCGCTGGTTGGTGTGGCTCAGAAACATCGGGCGGGATGTATCTTGGAGTGATTTGATTACTGGCATGACTCACAGGTCGGGTCATCAATGCCGCAAAATTTCACGTCGGTTGCAGGGCCCTGCTCCAACTGCTCCCGCGCTGTTGCTGCGGCAAGCTCGAGGGCGCCTACTTTGGCACTGCCGCCAGACTCATGGTCAGACGATACAGCGTTCATACGGCCCGCTGTGACAGTGGATTTCTCCGCATGGGTGGCCGACATGGTGCGCAGGTAATAGGTGGTTTTCAAACCGCGAATCCAGGCCAGTTTGTAGGTCTCATCGAGCTTTTTTCCTGATGCACCTGCCATGTAAATATTGAG
>CAIMHL010000071.1 GCA_903840825.1 uncultured beta proteobacterium | reverse complement strand
GGACTACGGTTTTAGATTGCCCAGTGCGCTGGACAACCGCCCGCTGAAGTTTGAAGAGTTTGAGACCAAAATGCGCCAAGCCGTGTTTGTGTCTGCCACGCCCGGTCAGTGGGAAAAGGACCACACCGGCCAAGTGGTGGAGCAGTTGGTGCGCCCCACAGGCTTGGTCGATCCTGAGGTCGAGGTGCGCCCAGCGGTAAACCAGGTGGACGATGTGTTGCAGGAAATCCGTATCCGGGTCGACAAGCACGAGCGCGTGTTTATCACCACGCTCACCAAGCGCATGGCCGAGCAACTCACCGATTATTTGAGCGACAACGGCGTGAAGGTGCGCTATCTGCACAGCGACATTGACACCGTGGAGCGGGTTGAGATTTTGCGCGACTTGCGCCTGGGAACGTTTGATGTGCTGGTGGGTATTAACTTGCTGCGCGAAGGACTGGATGTGCCTGAGGTCTCACTGGTGGCGATTTTGGATGCGGATAAAGAGGGCTTTTTGCGCTCTGAACGCTCCTTGATTCAAACCATCGGCCGCGCCGCCCGAAACCTGAATGGCCGGGCTATTTTGTACGCCGACAAAATCACCGAATCCATGAAAAAAGCCATCGGCGAGACCGAACGCCGGCGCGTGGCCCAGGTGGCGCACAACTTGGCGCACGGCATCACACCGCGCTCGATTGTCAAGGAAGTTAAAGACCTGATTGACGGCGTGTACAGCGAAAAAGCAGGTAAAGAGGCCGAAAAGCTGGAGCGCGATGCCATGCAAAGGGCACAAGTCGAGGACATGAGCGAGAAGGATATTGCCCGTGAAATCAAGCGTTTGGAGAAGTTAATGATGGAGCATGCGCGCAATCTAGAGTTCGAAAAAGCGGCCCGCGTGCGTGACCAATTGGGTATTTTGAAGGAGCAGGCCTTCGGTGCGGCAGGCAGTGACAACGTTATTTTGCTCGCTAGCAGCTGAGTTGGTTCATAATGTGACTGGTCGGTATAGGTAGTTGAGCAATTTGCTTGGTTTATTTGATATACTCGACTACGTTAGTCAACTTAACAAGACTGAAGGAGCATTTCATGCGACTCACCACAAAAGGCCGCTTTGCGGTCACCGCCATGATTGATCTGGGCCTGCGCCAGAGCAACGGCCCCGTCACATTGGCGGCCATCAGCCAGCGTCAACAAATTTCTTTGTCTTATCTTGAGCAATTGTTTGGCAAATTGCGCCGTCATGACCTCGTAGAGTCCACGCGTGGACCCGGTGGCGGATACACCTTGGCACGTAATCCTTCTGAAATCACTGTGGCCGACATCATCACCTCTGTTGATGAACCCATTGACGCCACGCACTGTGCCGGCAAGGAAAACTGCCTGGGTGAAGGTTCACGCTGCATGACGCACGACCTTTGGACCTCGCTCAATGTGAAGATGGTTGAGTTTTTGGAGTCGGTCAGCCTGCAAAAGCTGGTGGATGACCAACTGGCCAAAGGCCTCACGATCGAAGACAAGCCCACTTTGAAGCGGGCCATTTCCAGCATGCCGATGTCAAAGCCGATTCGTATCAACGCGCCCAACTCGGTATTTGCCTTGGGTAATGCGTTTTACAAGACCTGAGTCAGGTTCATTGGTTTTAATTTAATACTTTTTGAGGCACCAAGCCGCGATGGATACAACCCCACACTTCCCCATTTACATGGACTACAGTTCGACCAACCCCTGCGACGAGCGGGTAGTCGACGCCATGATTCCCTGGTTGCGCCAACACTTTGGCAATCCTGCTTCACGCAGCCACGCCTGGGGCTGGGAGGCGGAAGCGGCCGTTGAAAAGGCCCGCGAGCAAGTAGCCGCCCTGATCAATGCCGACCCTCGCGAGATTGTCTGGACGTCCGGTGCTACTGAGTCCAATAACTTGGCATTAAAAGGTGCTGCCGGTTTCTATAAAACCAAGGGCAAGCACATCATCACGGTTAAAACCGAGCACAAAGCCGTGTTGGACACCTGCCGTGAACTGGAGCGCCAGGGTTTTGAGGTGTCTTACCTTGATGTTCAAGCCGATGGCATGCTGGACCTTGAGGTCTTCAAGGCGGCCATTCGCCCAGACACCATCATGGCCAGCGTCATGTTTGTCAACAACGAGATTGGTGTGATTCAGGACATCGCGGCCATTGGCAATCTGTGCCGTGAGCATGGCATTGTTTTACATGTGGATGCCGCCCAGGCCACTGGTCGTGTCGATATTGACATGACCCAACTGCCGGTAGATTTGATGAGCTTGACCGCCCATAAAACCTATGGCCCCAAAGGGATTGGTGCCTTGTTTGTGCGCCGCAAACCCCGTATCCGCATCGAAGCGCAAATGCATGGTGGTGGTCATGAGCGCGGTATGCGTTCAGGCACGCTGCCCACCCACCAAATTGTGGGCATGGGCGAGGCTTACCGCATTGCCAAAGCCGAAATGTACGTTGAAAACGCCCGCATTCAGGCCCTGCACGACCGCATACTGGCGGGCCTCAAAGACGTGGAGCAGGTGTTTATCAACGGCAACGTTGACAAGCGTGTGCCCCACAACCTGAACATGAGCTTTAACTATGTCGAGGGCGAGTCCCTGATCATGGGCATCAAAGGCTTGGCTGTGTCCAGCGGTTCTGCATGCACGTCTGCATCTCTGGAGCCCAGCTACGTGTTGCGTGCTCTCGGTCGCAGCGACGAGTTGGCGCACAGTAGCTTGCGCATGACGATTGGCCGCTACACCACCGAGGCTGAAATCGACTACGCGGTTGAGACCATCAAAGTCAATGTGGCCAAATTGCGAGATTTAAGTCCTCTTTGGGATATGTACAAAGAAGGTATCGACATCAGCACCATCCAATGGGCCGCTCATTAAATAACGCTTTTATAAGGAATCAACATGGCATATTCAGACAAGGTCGTTGACCACTACGAAAACCCCCGCAACGTCGGCACCTTTGACAAGGGCGATGACTCTGTGGGCACCGGCATGGTCGGTGCACCCGCTTGCGGTGACGTCATGAAGCTGCAGATCAAGGTCAACCCCGTCACGGGTGTGATCGAAGATGCACGCTTTAAAACCTACGGCTGCGGCTCGGCCATTGCGTCCTCCTCTCTGGTCACTGAATGGGTTAAGGGCAAAACGCTTGACCAGGCAGCAGCGCTGAAAAATAGCGAAATTGCCGAAGAACTGGCTTTGCCTCCGGTGAAAATCCACTGCTCCATCTTGGCAGAAGACGCCATCAAAGCAGCAGTGAACGATTACCGCCAAAAACACAACGCAACTCAGACTCACTGATATGGCCGTTACGCTCACTGAAGCTGCCGCTCGGCACGTCGCCCGCTACCTCGGTAAACGGGGAAAAGGCGTGGGCGTGCGATTGGGCGTCAAGACCACAGGCTGCTCCGGCTTGGCTTACACGCTCGAATATGTGGACCAAATCGAGCCCGAAGACATGATCTTTGAAGACCATGGCGTCAAGGTGTTGGTTGAGCCGAAAAGCTTTGCTTACCTCGATGGCACGGAGCTCGACTTTGCGCGTGAAGGCCTCAATGAAGGCTTTAAATTCAACAACCCCCGCGAGCGGGATCGTTGCGGTTGCGGTGAGTCTTTTCGGGTGTGAATCTTCAGTCCACTGATTTTGAGTTGTTTGGTCTTGAAACTTGCTTTGCGCAGGACCGAAGCGCGGTGGATGCCCGCTGGAAAGATCTGCAGCGCGAGGCGCACCCTGACAAGTTTGCCGCCCAAGGCGCTGCTGCCCAGCGCGTGGCCATGCAATGGTCGGTGCGCATCAACGAAGCCTACAAGCGCCTGAAAGACCCGCTAAAACGCGCGGCCTACCTCTGTGAGTTGAACGCAGCTCCGGTTAATGCGGAAAACAACACCGCCATGCCTGCCTCTTTTCTGATGCAGCAGATGGAATGGCGTGAGGCCCTTGACGACTCCGTGTCGGTGGATGAATTAATTCAGCTTAGCAATGAGGTGAAGGTGGCCAAGCAGGCCATGCTCCTTAACTGTGGGCGATTTCTGGATGAGCTGGGCGACTACGCCCGTGCCGTTCAAGAAGTCAGGGCCCTCATGTTTGTCGAGCGCTTTGCCTCTGACCTAGATGCCCGCCTCGACCAAATGGAAACACAAGAACGGGGACAATAAGCCCCCGTTCTCGAAAAAAATTATTCATGGCGCTTTTACAAATTTCCGAACCCGGACAAACCCCCAACCCGCACGAGCGGCGCATTGCGGTCGGTATCGATCTGGGCACCACCCATTCGCTGGTAGCCTCCGTGCGCAACGGCATTGCCGAATGCCTGCCCGACAACGAAGGCCGGGTGATCTTGCCCTCTGTAGTGCGGTACCTGGAGGGCGGTGGCCGCCAAATTGGTTTTGAGGCGGAAGCGGCTTTGGCCCTCGATCCTGAAAACACTGTTGCGTCGGTCAAGCGTTTCATGGGCCGTGGCTTGAAGGACGTGTTGGGGCAAGACAAGCTCCCCTACCGCTTTATTGACCACCCCGGCATGTTGGGCTTGCTAACAGTGCACGGGGGAGAAGTCGCCGGTTGAGGTCAGTGCCGAGATTTTGGCCACCTTGCGCTACCGCGCTGAAGACACCTTCAACGACGATTTATATGGTGCGGTCATCACCGTGCCTGCTTACTTTGACGACGCCCAGCGCCAGGCCACCAAAGACGCCGCCAAGCTGGCCGGTCTGAATGTGCTTCGCCTCATCAATGAACCCACTGCAGCGGCGATAGCCTATGGCCTAGACAATGCCAGCGAAGGTGTTTATGCCATTTATGACTTGGGTGGTGGCACCTTTGATATTTCCATTTTGCGGCTCACCCGAGGTGTTTTTGAGGTTGTTGCCACGGGCGGTGACTCGGCTTTGGGCGGTGACGATTACGACCATGCCTTGGCCGATTGGGTGTTGGCCCAAACAGGCACCCAGGCGGTGACACCCTCCGATAAGGCGGCGGTCAAGGTCGCGGCGCGACTTTGCAAAGAAGCTTTGTCTGCTACAAATTCAGTAGCTTATCAAGCAAAGCTGGCGGACTCGGAAGTCAGTTTTTCTGTAAATTCTGAAGATTTCGACAAAATCACCCGCCCCCTGACTGCCCGGACATTGGCTGCTGTACGCAAAGCTTTGCGCGACGCCCAGTTGTCAGTCGAGGATGTGCAAGGCGTGGTGATGGTGGGCGGTTCCACCCGCATGCCTCAAATTCAAAAGGCCGTGGCCGATTTCTTTGGTCGTGCCCCGCTCAACAACCTCAACCCTGATGAAGTCGTCGCCCTGGGCGCGGCCATTCAGGCCAACCAGTTGGCCGGCAACAACGCCGGGGGCGATCTGCTTCTGTTGGATGTCATTCCTTTGTCGCTCGGCATCGAGACCATGGGCGGGCTGGTGGAGCGCATTGTGCTGCGCAACGAGACCATTCCTACTGCCAAAGCGCAGGACTTCACGACCTACAAAGACGGCCAAACGGCGCTGGCGCTTCATGTGGTGCAAGGCGAGCGCGACCTGGTCGCTGATTGCCGCAGCTTGGCTCGTTTTGAGCTGCGTGGCATTCCGCCAATGGCGGCGGGCGCAGCGCGGATTCGTGTCACCTTCACGGTTGACGCCGACGGGCTGCTCAGTGTGAATGCCAAAGAGCAGGTCAGTGGCGTCGAGGCGCAGATTGACGTCAAACCCTCCTACGGACTGGCCGACGATCAAATTGCCCGCATGTTGCAAGACAGTTTTGCCACCGCCGAGGCCGATATCAAATCACGCGCTTTGGTAGAAGCCCGTGTCGATGGCGACCGCATGCTACTTGCCATCAACAGTGCCCTGGCCGCTGACGCCGACTTGCTGAGCCCTTCTGACATTGAGCAGATTCAGGCCCAGATGGCGGCCGTGACCAACGCCCGGTCATTGGAAGATCCCGCCCTGATTGAAGCTGCCACCCAAGCCCTGGCCAAAGGCACCGAAGCATTTGCCGCGATGCGAATGAATCGCGGTATTCAAAAAGCCCTGGCCGGAAAAAATATTGAGACTGTCTGACACAGTCGCCCCTAGAAACTATTCATGCCTATTATCAAAATTTTGCCCCACGCCGAGTACTGCCCTGAAGGGACTGAAATATCAGCCCCAGCGGGCACCTCTATTTGTGAAGCCTTGCTCGAGAACGGCATCAAAATTGAGCACGCCTGCGACATGGTGTGCGCCTGCAGTACCTGCCACGTCATCGTGCGCGAAGGTTACGCCTCCCTCAATGCGCCCGAGGAAACTGAAGAAGACATGCTCGACAAGGCCTGGGGCCTGGAGCCCAATTCGCGCCTGAGTTGCCAGGCCATTCTGGCGCAAAAGAATGTGGTGGTAGAGATCCCCAAGTACTCAGTCAACCACGCCAAAGAACTGCACTAAGCCCTTGGTTCAAGCTCAATTCCTATGCGTCAAATCTTTCTTGATACCGAGACCACAGGCCTCTCCGCCGACAACGGGGACCGCGTCATTGAGATCGGCTGCGTGGAGTTGTTCAACCGAAAACTAACCGGCAACAACAAACATTTTTACCTCAACGCCGGGCGCGATAGCCATGAAGAAGCCCTCAAGGTCCACGGCATCACCACCGAGTTTTTGAAGGACAAGCCCAAGTTTGCTGCCATTGCCGATGAGCTGCTCGACTACCTGCAAGACGCCGAGATCGTGATTCACAACGCCGCGTTTGACGTGGGCTTTTTGAACAAGGAATTGTCTTTGCTGGGTCGCCTCCCCTTCAAAGATTATGTTAGCAGCGTGACAGACACCTTGGCGATGGCCAAGGAAATGTACCCCGGCAAGCGCAACTCGCTGGATGCTTTGTGCTCACGTTTGGGCGTTGACAACTCCGGCCGCACCTTGCACGGCGCTTTGCTGGATGCCGAGTTGTTGGCCGATGTTTATATCAACCTCACGCGCGGGCAAGACGCGCTGCTGATTGACATGGGCACTGAGGATGCGGATGGTCCTCAGGTTGCACCGGTTGTTTTGTCTGTATTTAACTTGCCCGTGCTGGCCGCCAATGATCAGGAGACCGCCGCGCACGAGGATATATTGAAGCAGATTGATAAATCTAGCGGCGGTAAAACTACATGGCGAATTACGGCCTAAAAATAGGGCATAATTCAAGACTCTCCTGAAATGGATTCAGGGCGATTAGCTCAGGGGTAGAGCACTGCATTCACACTGCAGGGGTCGCAAGTTCGAAACTTGCATCGCCCACCAATTTGGTTGGTTAGAAATTTAGGACTTACGAGAAATCGGGAGTCCTTTTTTTTTGGTGCTCGAGAGCACCGCACGTTTTGACCCAGGTAGTTTGCTTCACAGCTATTTGGCCATTTTTGTCTGAAAAGGATTTAAACCCATGTCTCTCTCTAGCACTACTTTATTGGTTCTTCAAAAAGTCGGCGCAGCTGCGTTCGCGGCTGATGCAAAACTCAAAGCTGAAGTCAAAGACTATTCACAGCGCGTTCACGACGCCATGGTGGCCAATCCTGACGGCCAGAAAAACGACGCCTTGTTTGCCAACTGGAAAATCGTGACGCGTCTGTCCCAAGCTATTTCCAGCATCGAAGGCGAGTTGAAAAAATTGTTTGACACAGCGGCGGCCCTCGGCGCAGAAGCTCCCGCGTCAGCGCCAGTTGCCAAGCTTGCAAAAGCGACCAAGCCTGCTGCAGCTCCTAAGCGCGCGGTGAAAAAAGCGGCAAAAGCTACCCCCAAAGTTGCGCCTAAAGCAGTCGCCAAAGCGGCGCCCAAGGCAGCTCCTAAAGTGGCTGCCAAACCAGTCGCGGCTGCCAAGGTCAAAGCGGCTGCAAAGCCTAAAGCCAAAACAGTTGCCAAAAAAGGCAGCGCCAAAACTACAGGCACCGTCACCTTGGGAGCCAACCCCACCAAAGTCTTGCGTCATCTGGAAACCCTCCTCAATGCCAACGACTTCACGGTCATCAGCCAGACTGCGGTCAGCAAAGAAACCGGCATTCCTTTGGGCTCCATGACGGCAGCCACCAAAAAACTCATGGAAACCGGCCACCTTGTGGGCGGTTCATCCGGTAGCTTCAAATTGGCACACGCGCCAGTCGCCGCCCTGTGAAAATTTTCTTCAAGTGGCTTCGGATCGCTTTAGGTCCTTTCCTCCTACTGTGGGAACTCATCACGCGGCCTCAAGGCTTGGTACGCACGCCCGCTCAGCAAGCGCTGGTGGATGCATCCACCCGCAGTCTGGTCTTGTACCAGTTCAAAACCTGTCCCTTTTGCATGAAAGTGCGTCAGGAAATGGCCCGACTGTCCTTGACCATTGCGAAGCGCGATGCCCAGCACGATGAGAAAAACCGCAGTGCTTTGATCGCTGCGGTGGGCAAGCCCAAGGTACCTTGCCTTCAAATCACCCATGATTCGGGTAAGGTGGAATGGCTGCTGGACTCCAAAGCCATCATGGCTTACCTGCAAGGCCGTTTTGCCAGCTAAGCCTCCGCGCTTACCCCATAAAAAAACCGCTCATTGAGCGGTTTTTTTACGTCTGTAAATAACTTAAACCGCAGCCGCTTCCAGTTGGCCCGACACCGTGAGCCACTGTTCTTCCAGGCTTTGCAACTCGTCGTTGACCAGCTTCAGGCCTTTGCCAAATTCCGCAATCTCGGTAGGGTGGTTCGCCTTGCTCAGGTGGCCTTCCAGAGAGGCGCCTTCGCCGTTCAAGACCGTCATACGGGCTTCGATGTCTTCGAGCTTGCGCTTCAATGAGCCCACCGGGGCGGGCTTGGCTTTGGCAGGGGGTGGGGCAGCAGCCAACGCTTTGCGCTCGGCTTTAGCAGCGGCGCTGCTGGCTTCCTTGATGGCTTCGCGCTGGCGTTTGGCTTCATCGAGCAGGTAGCGCTGGTAGTCGTCCAGATCGCCGTCAAACGGAGACACGCCACCGCGCGACACCATCCAGAACTCATCACACACGGCGCGCAGCAGGGCGCGGTCGTGGCTGACCAGCATCACCGTGCCTTCAAACTCATTGAGCGCCATGGCCAGCGCTTCGCGGGTGGCCAAGTCTAGGTGGTTGGTAGGCTCATCAAGCAGCAAGAGGTTGGGGCGCTGCCACACAATCATGCACAGCACCAAGCGGGCTTTTTCGCCACCGCTCATGCTACCCACGGATTGTTTGACCATGTCACCGCCAAAGTTAAACGTGCCTAAAAAGCTGCGCAGATCTTGCTCGCGGGTGGCCTGTCCAGAAATACGTCCTGCAACAGTCATTTCTTTCACCAAGCGAATCATGTGCTCCAGTGGGTTGTCGGCGGGGCGTAGGACGTCGAGTTCTTGCTGGGCAAAGTAGCCAATATTGAGGCCCTTGCCTTCGGTTACTTCGCCGCCAATGGCTTGCAAATCACGCGCCACAGTTTTCACCAGCGTTGATTTACCTTGCCCGTTGGCGCCCAAAATACCAATGCGCTGGCCAGCCAGCACCGACTTGCTGACGTTGTTCACAATCACGGTCGGGGGCGTGCCCTCGGGTGAGCCCTCAGGTGCGGGGTAGCCAAAGCTCACACCGCTCATGGACAGCATGGGGTTGGGCAAATTGGCGGGTTCTTTGAACTCAAACGTGAAGTCGGCCTCAGCCAGCAGCGGGGCCACTTTTTCCATGCGGTCCAGTGCCTTGACCCGGCTTTGCGCCTGTTTGGCTTTGCTGGCCTGCGCCTTGAAGCGGGCAATAAACTTTTGCAAGTGGGCAATTTTGTCTTGCTGTTTGGAGAACGCGTTTTGTTGCAGCGTCATCTGCTCGGCGCGCATGTCTTCAAACTTGCTGTAGTTGCCGCCGTAGCGGTTCAGCTTGCCGGTGTCGATGTGCATCGTCACATTGGTCACTGCATCCAAAAACTCCCGGTCATGGCTGATCACAATCATGGTGCCTTCGTACCTTTTGAGCCAAGCCTCCAGCCACACCAGCGCGTCCAAGTCCAAGTGGTTGGTTGGCTCGTCAAGCAGCAGCAAATCCGAGGGGCACATCAGCGCGCGGGCTAATTGCAAGCGCATGCGCCAGCCGCCTGAGAAGCTGTTGACGGGGTTGGCGAGTTCGGTTGTTTTGAAACCCAGACCCAAAATCAGGGCCTGCGCGCGGGCGGCGGCGTCGTGCGCACCGGCGTCTTGCAGCGCCATGTAGGCGTTGGCCATGCGCTCGTAGTCTTCGGTCGCCTCGGAGGCGGTGACCTCGTTTTGGGCTGCCAGCAAATTGGTGTCGCCGTCCACCACGTAGTCGGTAGCGCTTTGGTCAGTCTCGGGCATGTCCTGGGCCACTTGGCCCATGCGCCACTGTGCAGGAATGAAATACTCGCCGCCGTCTTCGTGCAGCGAGCCGTTGAGCAGCGCAAACAGCGACGACTTGCCCGCGCCGTTGCGCCCCACCAGGCCCACGTTTTCGCCGGGGTTGATGGTGACGGTGGCGCTGTCTAAAAGCAGCTTGGCACCGCGGCGCAGTATGACGTTTTTAAGAGTAATCACGAAAATCGATTCAGTTAGTTAGCTTGGAGAAATACGGGTTCGTCATGGCGAGCCCTTTACTTAGTCACTGCGAGCGAAGCGCGGCAGTCCATGACTTTTGACTCGTGACGGTGGATTGCCGCGCTTCGCTCGCAATGACGGGTTACTGTGCTTCCTCGTCATGACGAATGGTCAACATCGGCACGGGAAAACCCTTATTTTAAGCGATGAGGGCCGCGCGCGTGACCAATAGCACTTGATCTTCACCCGCGCTGGTGTCTAACCACACCACTTCCAGGCCGGGGAAGGCGGCCTCAAAATAGGCTTGTTCGTTGCCTATTTCCAGCACCAGCACGCCTTTTTC
>CAIMHL010000070.1 GCA_903840825.1 uncultured beta proteobacterium | reverse complement strand
TTCCATGTCATAAGGTTGCAGGAGGGCGCAGCCTTGGGCGTCCCAGTAGGACTGAAGTTTTAAGATGATTTGCTGAAAGGTCAACATAACGTGAGTGCTGGGGCGGGTTGAACCCGGAGTTTGGGATAGATCACGACGCCTGAGCGTCACGGTGCGATTTTAAGGGCTTACGCTTTTAACGCAGGCGTTTGTGACGAGTTGTTGCGAGCAGCACAACGCCCAGCGCAAAAATCCAAAGTGGCCACAGTCCAAAACGGGACATCCAGCGGGCGTAAGGGGTAAGGCCGTTGCGCCCTTCGACATCTGTCACCAGGACATCGCGGGTGTCTCGCGGCAGGCGGGCGGTGACTTGCCCCTGGTGGTTGACGATGGCGGTCAAGCCGGTGTTGGTGGCCAGCACAAAGGGGCGCGAAAACTCGAGGGCGCGCATGCGGGCAATGCTTAAGTGCTGGTCCATGGCCTGGCTTTGGCCAAACCAAGCGAGGTTGCTGACGTTGACGAAGACGGTGGGGGCTTGGGTGGCGTCGTTGAATTGCAGGGCCAACTCTTCGCTAAAGAGGTCTTCATAGCAAATATTGGCGGCTAGTTTGTGGCCCTGCCACTCAAAAGGGGCTTGCTTGAGGGCGCCACGGTTGAAGTCGCCCAGAGGGATGTTCATGAGGGTGGTAAACCACCTGAAAAGGGGAGGGATAAATTCGCCGAAGGGGACCAGGTGTTGCTTGTCATAGCGCCAAGGCTGTGGCTGGCCGGGTTTGAGGCCAACTACGCTGTTGGTGTAGCCGCGGCTCATGTCGCCCAAGGGCATGCCGATGAGTGCTGCTTGGGACCCGGTGGCAAAGCGACGGGCAAGCGCATCGCCGTAACCGGCCGGAAGCTGCTGGGGCAGCAGGGGGATTGCGGTTTCGGGGGCAATAACCAAGGAGGTTTGACTGCCTTTGAGTTGTTCTGCGTACCAGGCGAGCGCCAAAGGGACGCCGCTGCCGACCTCGAATTTTTCGTCCTGCGGGATATTGCCTTGCAAAAGGGTGGCGCTCAGACGCCCAGCGGATGTGGAGTGTGGGCTGGCAAAGCGCTGCAACGCCGTGGGAAGCGTAAGCAGCGCGACGACTGCGAGCAGATTGAACGCCGATTGACGCCACGGGCGCGGCCTGAGGCGCAGAGTCGAGGGTGACTTTCTAAACGTCAGTGCGATGGTCATCGCCAGGAAGGCTGATAAGGCGCTTAGACCATAAACGCCGAGGTAAGGTGCGTAGAGTGACAGAGGTCCATCAACATGGGCGTAGCCGGTTGCACCCCACCCGAAGCCGGTTAAAAAGGTGCCACGGGTCAGCTCAGCCAGGAGCCACAATGCCGCAAAAATAAGAGCTGTCCAAGCACGGCTAGCTTGGCTTAGCGATGCGAAAACTGCACAAATAAGCGCATAGTAGGTACTCAACAACGCGGCCAGAGCCAAAACAGCCAAAGCAGCCAGGATGGCAGGGAGACCGCCGTAAGTGTGCATCGCCACGAAGGTCCAGCCAAAGGTCAGCGTGAGCCAGGCCGTGGCAAAGGCCCAACCCAAAAGGCCGGCGTGCACCTGAGCCTGACGGGGCCTAGCTTGCGCTTGTGAAGTACGAAGCATAAGTCCGGCGAAGACAGACATCGACAGGAGCTGTAGCCACCAAACTGGTGTGCCAGCGAACAAGCCTAAATGAGGGAAGCTTAAAAAAGCGGGCCAAGCGTTGCTGGCGGCTTGCATGGCCCCGGCAAGCAGGGCCAGCAGCAAGTGGGACCATGCTAGGCCTTTTCTACTGGCGCCTTCAGCGTCCCAACTGGAAACCATAGACTCAGCGGTGCTCACTCACAACGGGTGCGACCTTGAACCATTTGACGGCGCCACCTTTGGTGTGCATAACAGCGAAGTTGAGGCCTGAGAGGCTGTGTTTTTCGCCCCGTTTCGGGACGTGGCCCATTTCGTGAGCAATGAGCCCGCCAATGGTGTCGAATTCGTCAGTGGGGTCCGTGCCTGACAACTTGACGCCAAAGGCATCCTCCACGCGCTCAATAGTGGTGTCGCCGCTGACTCGGTAGGAGCGGTCCGGGAGTCCGAATATATCGCCATCGTCTTCAGCGATGTCGAATTCGTCTTCAATTTCGCCAACGATTTGTTCGAGCACGTCTTCAATGGTAATGAGGCCAGCAACACGACCAAACTCATCTATGACAATGGCTTGGTGGTTGCGGTTGCCCTGAAATTCGCGAAGCAGGTCATTAAGACCCTTGGTTTCCGGGACGAACACTGCCGGGCGAAGCAGTGCACGAATATTGAGTTCTGGCGCACGTTGAAGCTTGAGCAAGTCTTTGCTCATCAAAATACCAATGATGTTTTCACGCTCACCCTCAAACACCGGAAAACGGGAGTGACCTCCTTCAATAACCGTGTGCAAGAGGACGTCGTAGGTGTCATCAATATTGACGAGGTCCATGCGGGTAGCGGGCACCATGACATCACCAGCGGTCATGTCAGCCATGCGAATAACACCTTCAAGCATCGCCCGCGACTCACCGTTAATAATGTGGT
Source organism: uncultured beta proteobacterium (assembly GCA_903840825.1). Lineage (GTDB taxonomy): Bacteria > Pseudomonadota > Gammaproteobacteria > Burkholderiales > Burkholderiaceae_C > Rhodoferax. Next base: position 999 of record CAIMHL010000070.1, on the reverse strand, counting down.
TTTCTTCAGCCTCGGCCAAAGTGCCAATTAACTCGTCAGTAGAGTCAGGTCCTGGGTGGATGAATTCAGCCAGTTTTTGAAGAAAAGTACGCTTGTCTTCCTTGTTAGAAGGACGCGATGGATGAGGGTCAGACACAAAAAAAAGCAGGACGTGCTGTTGTTAGAGACCTTAGAGGATATCCGATTGATATGACAGAATTTGAAAAAACTATTTCGCGCATCGATCTTGTGCATCCAAGACATCATTTCTTAAGCCTTGCAGTTCAGACAGAAGATCCCAAAACTTCATGATTTGAACCTTGACGCGGTAGTTGGACTGCGCCATTTGCTCTTGCAACAGCTCATTAAGACGCGTGTCGGCCGTGGCGGGTGACAAAAACAAATGCGCCTCAGACTCAGACCCTGAGCGCTCAACCAGCGCACCGGCATGACGGGCTATCTTGAGCATGGCCGTATTTTCACTTAGCGCGTGAATAAATAATCTGCTAACGCCTTCGTTTCGGGCGTGCATAACGCCACGATCAAAAAGGCGGGAGCCATAGCCCCTGCCACGGGCTTGGGTGGAGACAGAAACCGCAAATTCAGCACAAGCAGCCAGGCTCGCGTCGGTCGTGAATGCTAAATGCGCCATAGCAATCAGCTCCAGACGACGGTTATAAATGCCGAAGATATCGTCTCTTGAAAAATTGAGACTTTGTGCATAGCGTTTGATTTGATCGTCATTGGCAGAAAAGCCAAATCGGAGGTAACGGTCATGAGGCTCAAGTAAGAGCAAATGACGGGTGATCCGCTCAAGGTGATTTTCACCAAGGGAGCGAATAGGGATAAGAATGCTTGGCGTGTTTTTACTCATCGCGTTCCTGTTCAGTGTCAAGAAAGCAAAAAAAACGCCCAGTCGTTCGACTGGGCGTTTTCGGTTTAATAGCCTGACAATGACCTACTTTCACACGGGAATCCGCACTATCATCGGCGCAGAAGCGTTTCACTTTCCTGTTCGAG
>CAIMHL010000069.1 GCA_903840825.1 uncultured beta proteobacterium | reverse complement strand
TGGCTGCAAGACACGGGTCTGGCGCTGGATGAGCGCGGCTTCATTCAAGTGAATGACCAGCTACAAACCGTGACGGACCCCCAGATTTTTGCTGCAGGCGACATTGCCTCCATCGTGGGTAGGCCGCTCGAAAAAGCAGGTGTATTTGCTGTGCGCATGGGCCCACCGCTTGCGGAAAACCTGCGCCGCAGCGTTTTGGGCCAGCCCCTCAAAGCCTTTCGGCCGCAGCGCCGCTGGTTGGCACTCATCAGCACCGGCGACAAGCATGCTGTGGCGTCTCGTGGCGCCCTGGGGTTTTGGGGGGACTGGGTGTGGCGCTGGAAAGACGCCATTGACCAGCGCTTTATGCGCAACTTTAGTGAATTTCCGGCCATGGGCGCGCAGCTTGCCAGTGGTGCTGGGGTGCAACTGCCTTTGTCTGCTGAGGAATCGCTGCAAGCCATCTCCGCCATTGCCATGCGCTGCGGCGGCTGCGGCGCCAAGGTAGGTGCTACCGTGCTGTCGCGTGCACTCGGCGCGCTCAAGCCTGTAGAGCGTGATGATGTGCTCATTGGCCTGCACTCGCCCGACGATGCGGCCGTGGTGCGTGTGCCGGCTGGCTCTGCCATGGTGCATTCGGTCGATTTTTTTCGCGCTTTTATTGATGATCCCTATATTTTTGGCAAAGTAGCGGCCAACCATGCCTTGGGCGATATTTTTGCGATGGGCGGCGAGGCCCAGTCGGCTACCGCCATTGCCACCGTACCGCCGGGCTTGGAGGCCAAGGTCGAAGACCTGCTCTTCCAGATGATGACCGGTGCCATTGAGGTGCTTAATGAGGCGAACTGCGCTTTGGTGGGCGGTCACACGGGCGAGGGGCGAGAGTTGGCGCTGGGTTTTGCCATCAATGGCCTGATTGACGAATCCATGGCCACGGTGATGCGCAAGGGCGGCATGCAAGCCGGAGATGTGCTGCTGTTGACCAAACCAATTGGCACGGGTACCTTGTTTGCAGCGCACGCCAAGCTGGCCGCCAAGGGCCGCTGGATCGATGCGGCCTTGACGTCCATGGTGCTGTCAAACCGGCGCGGCGCCCAGATACTGCGGGAGTTTGGTGCTACTGCCTGCACTGACCTTACCGGCTTTGGCCTGCTGGGTCATTTGGTGGAGATGACGCGGCCCTCGGGCGTGGATGCCGAACTGCAACTCTCAAAATTGCCGCTGCTTGATGGGGCGCTGGAAACTGTGGCGGCCGGTATTGTCAGTTCGTTGCAGCCAGCCAACGTGCGCCTGCGCCGTGCGTTGCGCAACCAAGCCGAATTTGCAAGCGACCCCCGTTACCCCTTGCTGTTTGACCCGCAAACCGCCGGTGGCCTGCTGGCCAGCGTACCCGCAGATCGAGCGCAAGAATGCGTGGCAGCGCTCCGGGCAGCAGGTTATCCGCATACCTCGGTGATCGGTCGTATTTTGGTGCAGGCTGATGCGCTGGAGCCTATCAGCTTGGTGGCGTAAGCCCAAAAAGAAGTCCGTATCGTTGGAGATACGGACTTCTTTTGAACTTGTTTAAGCTGGGAGATTAGCGTTTCGTTTTTTTGTTTTGCTTTTGTTTGCTTATTTTTACAAACTCGAGAACCGTCAAAACCAAGCCGATCACCAACAGGGAAAAGACGGCGATAGCGGGATATAGGATGTCAAACGTTGTCATTGTCTTGCCCCATCAAAGCGCATAACTTGAAGTAAATACCAAACGTAAAAATGGATGGTATCCAAATGGCCGTGAAGATAGCTTGCTGTTGGTCTTTGATGACAAACCACAAATAGGCTGAGATCACAAATGACAACATGACTGC
>CAIMHL010000068.1 GCA_903840825.1 uncultured beta proteobacterium | reverse complement strand
TGACGCGCCTTCTTTTTTTTCCTGACCTGCTTAAAGTCGACCTCCATCTGCCTGAATATATGGGCGACATGTCGAGTTACTTTCAATTGCGTGGGGCATTTGCGTTTGCGCTGACGGTTGTCTACTACTTCAGCTATGTGAAAGACTGGCATTACCCCCAAGTGGCCATGATCATTACTTCCTTGTCTTTCGCTGGCTTGGCCTCTGATTTTTTTAATATTTACCGGTTTATCCAGGGCGCGCTGCCAGCCGTGGTCATCTGGCTAGTGTTGGCGCGGTGCGTTGTGATTTATTGCCTTTTCATGAACTCGGTTCGGGATAATCGGGCACCTCCCATGCCTCGCCACCTCTTCTCCTGACTCAGCGGCTCAGGCGCAATATCTCACTGGCAATGCTGGAAAAAGCGTCGTCCAGTTCGCCAGCATTCTCAGCCCAAACATACAAGCCTGTGGGTTGCGCCGAGTTGTAGGTATTGGCATCTTGGGCGTTGGCCAGACGTTTCAAAATACTGCTGCCTACTTCACTGGCCGCATATGAGCAAAAATTGATCTCCAGCGAGTTCACCGCTGCGCCCAGCGCGATGGTGTGGATTTTGATGCTCTGGCTTCGCGCCATATTCGAGACGTTTTCCAGCATATTTCTGGCCGCCTTGTTCACATTGCAGCGCGTGTTGGTCACTGGTGAACCCGTCAGCGTGCGGATGTTGTTGAAGCTGGCCAAAGGAATATTGCCGGTGCCCGTCACCACAAAGCCGCTGCTGGGCAGCGTGGCTATGTCTGAGTAGGTGCCCAACTGTGTGTCGCGCCTGTCATACCGGAACACCCGCGTCGTGCGCGAACTGCCGGGTGACGAGGTTTCTGAATACAAGTCACCCGTCACGGGCGTGCTGGCGTTGGTAAACGTGGCGGGCACATCATTCGGTGCGCCGTCACTGAATAAAACGATCATTCTCAGACTGGACTGATTGATGACCGGCACGCCGTTGATTTCGTTGAGGGCCAGTCTCATGCCTTCCGCTGAGGCGGTGCTGCCAGAGACATTCAACGCATTGATGGCATTGATCACCTGGGTCTTGTTGAACCCTCGACTGCCATCCTTGACGATCGGCACATTCACCACGCCGCCTGCCGCAAAGCTCACCAGCCCCACCCGGTCACCATTAGCGCCAGCATTGAATTTGGTTACAAAATTAACCGCCGCTGTTTTCAGAGCCGAAAAAGTACCTGTCGGGGAGGCCAGCGAGCCTGAAGTGTCAAGCACCAAAATAATATCCAGATCGCGCCTGATGGACTGTCCGCTAGCTTTGACCGTGAGGGTCGGGATGCCGGTAAACCCCAAAAATGTCACCGGCAATGTCGCTGTTCCCTCCACACTTATTTTCCAGTAGCCCGACGCTTCATGGGTGGCTTCAATCATGGCGTCGGTCAGCACTTCAGGCGTGGCGCCCAGAAATGGGTTGGGGAAGTTGGCGCTGAAGTAGTCTTTGGCTGCACTTTTGGCTGCACTGATGCGGGCGCTGTCATCGGCCCCTTCAGCCAAAGCGCGAGCGCCTGCAATGGTGGCTGCATCTACGGCGCTCTCCAATTTGGCCTTGACACCATAGGCGAGGCCAGCATCAATGGCCAAACCCACCATGCCGATCAGCACGGTCATGGAAATAGCCAGCAAAATTAGAATTTGCCCCTGTTGATGGACCCTGTGGTGGCTGGCGCACCAAGCCTTCATAGAAGAGTCCTTGCGTAAAGTTCCTGGCTGCTGTTTAAGACAAAGTTGGTCAGCGGGACGTAGTCATAAAGGGTTTCCATAACGTTCACCTCAACGCCCATCGCCAGGGTGAAAGGCAGCGTCACGGCTCGGCTGGCCACGGCTGCGGGCAGGTTGCAGGCGCCACTGCTGGCCCAGTTGGGGCAAACCCAGAGCTTGCTGGCCAACGTTGTTTTCCCACTGACAGCCCGGACCTGTTGAACCACAACGGTGATGACAGTGCCCGAGCCGCCGTCAACCGCCTTCACTCTTGTCAAGATGCCCATGCCTTGGGTAGCCATGTCGAGGGGTGCTGCCGTCTGGTTCAGTGTGTCAATGATGAAGGTGGGACTTTGCGCGGTTCTGGAGGCCAGGTTGGCACCCTCGCGGCTCATGTTGATCAAAATATTATTAAAAAGCAGCGCGCGCCCCAAGTCGGCGACCCCCAGCGTAAGCACCAGCAAGAGGGGCATGATCAAAGCCAACTCCACCACGCTCTGACCTGCCGATGAGGTGCGTGATGACGTCCCGTGGCGGATGCGCATTAAAACGCCTCGGTCTTCATGGTGCTACTGACCGTGAATGGGTATTTTCCATCTGTAAAAAATGCGCGCATAAAGGGGCTGATCAGCGTCAGTTCACAGTTCACAGAAATAACCATGATTTGATTGGGCCCAGCACACGAGCTGGCCGAAACCGTCGTGAGACTGCCATCCGCGTTGACTGTTTTAAAAACCACCACCGATGCAGTACGGTCAAAAAACCCCATGGACTGGGCTTTGATTTGTGCCACAGCGGCATCACAGCGGTCTTGGGCTGAGCCTGTGGCCAAGGGATCAAATTGGCCGGTGACGGCATAGCGTGCCCCCTCGCGCACGGCGTGTTGCAGCGTCAAATTCACAAAGAACAGATAGCTGAAGTCAACCAGGATAAAAAACAGGGTCAAAAATATCAGGCTGGTCAGCGCAAACTCCACACTGGCAGCCCCTTTGAATTTGACTTTCATGGCGCGTAGTCGCTCGTTCAACCCACGGCACCCAAGGTGGGCAGCAGCGTGCGCGAGACATTGATCACGGCAGGCCCCAGAAGCACCAAAAACAAAGAAGGGAACATGAAGAAAATCAGGGGAAAAAGCAGTTTCAGGGGGATTTTGGCCGCAGCTTCTTCGGCACGTATGGTGCGGCGCACCCGCATGGTGTCAGACAAAATTCGCAGGGAATCCGCCACATTGGTCCCCAGGTGTTCTGTTTGTATCAACAAGGTGACAAAAGTGGCAACGTCGTCTACGCCTGTGCGCAGGGCAAAACTAGTCAGCGCACTGGCGCGGGTTGAGCCCACCCGGCGCTCCAGGGCGACCAGTTTGAGTTCATCCGCCAAGGCTTGGCTGCGCAAACTCAGCTCTTCACCGGCACGGTTCATGGCGGCATCAAGCCCCAGCCCGGCTTCCACGCACACCGTGATGAGGTCAATGGCATCGGGCAGCGCCTCTTGTAATTCGCGATGGCGCCGGGTGATCATGAGTTTCAGGCCCAGATTCGGGCTGTAGTACCCCAGCATAGCCACCGATAAAACGGCAAACAGCGTCACCCGGGCTGAAATGGACTCACCCAGAACACCACCAAAAAGCAGCAACAAGCTGGGCAGTAACAAGGCGAGAAAGGTTTTGGAGCCAAAAAAGATAACCGGCCAGGCTGCCCCTCGCAGCCCTGCCCGCATGAAACGAACGCGAAAACTCGATGACTCCCAGCCTTCTTCAGGGGTTGAGAGCCACGCCATGGGCGCTGCCATGCTGCGCACTTTGGCCCGCCATTCGTGCATTCCCTCAGCACTAGACTCGGGATTAGCACTTATTTCTGCTAAATTGCGCACACGTTGTTGCACCAAATTTGGGCGACTCCACCAAGCGCCAATACCCAGCACCAAGCCCATCACCACCAGAAAGATCAAGACTAGAAAAAGTATCTGCATAGTAATAAATCGCCTTTCTAGACCCGAATATTAATAATTCGCCACATCACAAAAACGCCAAAAAGCATCAGGCCCAAGGCCCCCGTGACCATACGGATTCCTAAGGGGTCGGTGAACAAAATATTGAGATAACTAGGGTTGAGCACCTCGGTGGCTCCGGCCACAAAGAAAGGCAGGGCCGTGAGGATATAGGCCGACATTTTTCCTTCGGCGGCCAGCACGCGAATTTTTCCGAAGAGCTTGAAGCGTTCCCGAATCAAGTAAGACAGCATGCCCAGCAGCTCGGCCAAATTGCCCCCGGATTGCAGCTGTATCACCACGGCCACCACAAAAAATCGCAAGTCATCAATAGGAACCCGAGCGGCAAAATTGGCCAAGGCGCTTTGGGTCGAGATGCCAAAGTTGATTTCATCAATCGTGATTTTGAATTCGCCCGCGATGGGTTCTTGAGCCTCTTTGGAGACCATCGCCATGGCGGATGAAAAGCCATGTCCGGCGCGTAATGAGCGACTAATCAGGTCAAGGGCGTCGGGCAGTTGCTGGGCAATGGTGTCAAGTCGCTTGGTGCGTTGCCGTATTAGCAGCAGGAGGGGTAGGGCGCCTGTCGCTAAACCCATGAATAAAACCCCCAGAAGCGGCCAGCGTAGTAACCATCCTGTGGCCACTCCGAATAGGCCCGTGCCAAGGCAAACCGTCAATAAATGCGCCAAGGTTTTTGGGTACCCAGACTGAATGAGCAGCCGGTCCAGCTTCTCCCAGCCCGGCCACCTGAGCAGCAGTTTTTGCAAACCCGGGTCATGGCTCAAAACGCGCTGCTTGGACAGTGGTGCCGAGAGCTCGGCGTGCTCGTCCTTGGCCAGTAAATGCAGGCGCTGCTTGATCCTCTTCACCTCTGGGCTTCGGGTGTCCGTCCAAAGCAGAAAGACACCTTCAAAAAGCAGCACAACGGCCAGAAAGCAAACCACGATAAACAAAGTGAATCCAAGTCCCATGGCTTCACTCGTAGCTTCGATGTTGGTCAAAAATTTCATCGGGCAAACTGATGCCGTAGGCTTTGAGTCGTGTCATGAAGTTGGGCCGCACACCGGTGGCATGAAATCTCCCCAACACGGTGCCGTCCTTGTCGGTGCCCGTTTGGGTAAAGGTATAGATTTCCTGCATCGTGATCGTCTCTCCCTCCATGCCCACTACTTCTTGCAGGCTGATCAACTTGCGACGTCCGTCGGTCAGGCGGGCAATTTGAATAATGGCCATGATCGCAGAGCTAATTTGCTGGCGCATGGCTTTGGATGTAATGCTCAATCCCCCGAGAGAGGCCATGTTTTCCAAGCGCGACAGGGCGTCTCGCGCCGAGTTGGCGTGGACGGTGGCCATCGAGCCCTCGTGCCCGGTGTTCATGGCCTGCAGCATGTCCACCACCTCAACACCACGCACCTCGCCCAAGATAACCCGGTCAGGGCGCATGCGTAAACTGTTTTTGACCAAGGCCCGCTGGTTGACCTCACCCTTGCCTTCCACGTTGGGCGGCCTGGTTTCCAGTCGCACGACGTGCGGTTGCTGCAACTGCAACTCTGCGGCGTCTTCGATGGTGACGATGCGCTCATTAGGCGGGATGGCGCTTGACAGTACATTGAGCAGCGTTGTCTTGCCTGAGCCCGTGCCGCCGGAAATCAGTATGTTCATCTTGGCCCGCACCATGCCTGCCAACAACTGCGCCAAATCAGGGGTGATCGTTTTGCTTTTAACTAAGTCTTCAGCCCGCAACGGAATCGCTGAAAATCGGCGAATTGACAAGACCGGGCCGTCCAGTGCCAGCGGGGGAATGATGGCATTGACGCGCGACCCGTCGGGCAGGCGGGCATCCACCATGGGGCTGGATTCATCAATGCGTCGGCCTACACGAGAAACAATTTTGTCGATTATTTTCATGAGGTGCGCTGAGTCAGTGAACTCAATCGTGGTGAGCTCCAGACGGCCACGGCGCTCGACAAATATTTTCTTGGGCCCGTTCACCAAAATGTCAGAAACGGTGGTGTCGGCCAGCAGAGGCTCCAGTGGGCCCAGACCCATGACCTCATCTTGAATGTCCTGAACCATTTTTTGATGCTCAGTGGTGTTGAGTGCCACACCAGACTCATCCAGCAGCTTTTTCACCAGCGTTCCCAACTCGGTGCGCAAGCGCTCGGGGGTCATGCTGCCAAACACTTCAAGGTCGATACGTCCCAGCAGTTGGCGGTGCAGCTTGGCTTTGAGTTCGTAGTACTGCGGTGTCGCCGTGAGCGGCGACTTGCCACTGAAATGAGCGGCATTAGGCGATGCGGTTGCTGTATGGTTTTGAATGGCTTGTTTCATGGGGTGAGTTGGCTATGACCGGGCAGGAGGAGATCTTCTGATCGTGGTATTTAATGAGAGAGCAGGTTCGAGAGCCAATTTTTTTTGGCAGGCTTTACCGAAGGAACGAGTTCTTGAGCCCACTCAACCAAGGCTCTCGCCACAGGATCACGCGGGCTCAATTCAAGGATCGGAATGCCTTGGTTTACAGACGCACTGACCGCTGAAAAACTGTTTTGAATGGTTCGGTCAATTTTTGAGTGGGTTGTTTTAGCCACATCTTCCAGGGAGATATAGCCCCCTTTTTCAAAGCGATTGACCACGATGCCCAACTTGTCCAGCGGATATCCCCGGTCCCTAAAAAAAGTCACGATTCTTTTGGCCGCGTGCAGTGAGGGTAGGTTAAGTTGTATGGTCAGGTAGATGTTGTCCGCAAAGTCCAGGGCTTTGAGGGTGACCTCATCTAGCATGCTGCTGAGGTCAAGCACCACAAAGTCGTATTGATTGCGGGCCAGTTCGATCAACCGGTCCAGTCCGGTGGTGGAGATTTCACTGGCATGCTCAGGCGTGTCTGATGCGGCCAGAATATGCAAATGCTCACTCACTTTGACCATGCTGGAGTCAAGCAAGGCGGCATCCAGTCGCTCACCTTGGCGGGCAAGGTCAAACAAGTTGGACGCCACATTGTGGCTTCCCGTGAACAGAATAAGATCACCAAAATAAAGATTCAGGTCAAGTACGGCCACTCGCTTGCCCAGTTTGGACAATGCAAAGGCCAAATTTGCCGCCAGAAACGTAGCGCCTGCACCACCTTTAGCCGGGATCATGGCGATCACTTGGCCCACTTTGGTGTCTTGTGGTTTTGCGAGTGACAGGTGCCCGCGTGCATGTTTGATGGCCAGTTTGAGCGTTTCAGCGGTCATGGGTGCGGGCAGTATTTCGCGCACACCGGCGCGCATGGCACGCATCAGAAGGGCGGTGGACTGATCGGGGCTGACCAGCACGGCGTGTGTGCTGGGGGCTATCTTTAAGGCAGACTCAATCTGCAGCATCGTTTCTTCGTCGCTCTCTTCGATGTCCAACAAAATCACTTCGGGTTGCTGCCTGCGCAGCACGTTGGCTAGCGTCTGTGCCGAGCCCGTGGACACCGACAAACTCACGTCCGATAACTCAGGGTTGGGCGTATTCAGCGCGGCGAACGTTTCCATGTGGGTGCAGATTACGGACACTTTTAAGTTCATGTTCAGGGTCCCGATCCCGCACCACCTGAATTGAAAATCTCGAAAGTTTTAGGCGGTGTTTTGAAGGAGTCCTGGTAACGCTCAATCAGATTGACTGCAGCCTTGCCGTCCATTCCTTGCCCGGACAGGGCGGACTCAGGGGGTGCTGGTTGCTGTGTTTGGGCATGACGTGCGGCGCGCACGGCCTGGCCAAATGAAGCATCCAACGTGGGCGTTGACGGACTGGCGCATCCGGCCAGTAAACCCATGACGGTGGGTATGAGAACTTTAACCAGCACCCAAGTGCTTTTGTGAAATGACATGTCAGACACTCCTTAGGGCCTCCGCTCAGATTTGGGCGGGGCTTCCTTTGAACCCTCCAGTTTTCCGCCAAGCAAAAACTCCTGCCGGTTGGGGGGTGTCCATTGATCGGTAGGAAGGCTTAAATTGGTGTCCAGGGGTTTGACTAGCCTGGGCGTGATCAGGAACATGAGCTCGGTGCGGTCGTTTTGAAACTCACTGCTGCGAAAAAGAACACCCAAAATGGGGATGTCCCCCAACAGCGTGCGGCGGCTGGTTTGGCTCACATTGTTTTTGATTAAACCCGCAATCGCCAGGCTTTGCCCATCCATGAGTTGCACGGTGGTTTGAACACGGCGTGTGCTGACGCTAGGCAGCACCGAGGTCGTGCCATCGGTGGTGGTGAAGGGGGAGCCGGTCTGTGATAACTCCGACACCTCCGGTGCCACCTTCAGGTGAATGCGGCCGCCTTCCAGCACGGTTGGCGTAAATTTGAGACCAACCCCATACTCCTTTTCCTCCAAAGTGACGGTGCTTCCGCCTGTGGCCAAATTGGTGCGTGCGACCGGGATAAATATCTTTCCGCCAGCTAGAAAGCTGGCTTCCTGACCAGAAATGGCCACGATGTTGGGTTCGGCAAGGACCTTAATCAACCCGTCCTCCCGTTTCGCATCCAGCGTGAGCGTGTTGCCGTTGCTGGCCGTCAGGCTAATGGCTCCCACCCCGTTGGAGAGCAGGCTTGAGACAATGCTGTAGCGCATGCCACTGCCGCTGGCGATGTTGAGATTGCTGCCCAATTTATCAAGCAGGGTCTTGGATACCTCGGCCACAATGACCTCCAGCATGACTTGCTGGTTTTCAGTGACTTGCAATAAATTAACCACTTTGGCGCTGCCTGTGTTCCCCCCGGATGCGGTGCTGACTGCCGCAATACTGGCCCCTGTGGTGGCTTTACTGTCGCCCGCCACAACGGGCAGTACCAAGCTTTTATTGATGTCGCGAACGAAGGCGTTGGCGATGTCTTCTGCATAGCGGGCCTTGATGGCGCTGGTGACCGTACCAATCAAAATAACTGAATCAGCCGCCGGTCTGACCCGTATGTTCTTTTCTTCGGGTAGCAACTCGCGCAATTTACGTTCCATCCGGTCTGCGTCAATGCTGACGTTGACGTCTATGGCGGTGGTGCTCCCCCCTTTTTTCCAAATGACCACGTTGGTTGAGCCGTAGTTTTTCCCCAGCAAGTAAAGCTCCGTGGGGCTGATGAGGGTGACATCAGCAATGGTGGGGTTGCCCACTGAAATGCGCTCGATGGCGGGCGAGCTGTTAAGAAGTTTTGACTTTCCGATGACCAGCTCAAGTGCAGGCCCGACCAAGGTAACTGGGCTTTCTTGTTGGCTTGCTTTTTGTAGGGCCGGCGTTTGGGCCCGTGCAACCTCGCCAAAACCGAGACCTAGCGTCTGGGTACAAAGCCAACAGAGGGTCGCGAGGTGGTGTTTTTTCATGGTCTTACGCCTGGGAGTCAAAATTCTGCGTTGGCCTTCTGGGTGCCACGGATGACCTCGACACTTGGGCTGCGACGGCGCGGTTGGGGTGTTGACTCTGCGGGGACCGTAGGTTCGGTTTTTGGAATCAAAGCCGTCACAGCTTCTTTGCCCAGCAAATCTTCGCGTCGGCTGCCTAGTGTTCTTTGGTCTTGTTTGTCCAGCGGGTTGCGCAAAATGAGTGAGAGACTTCCGATGCTGCGTGCGAGGTCCAGTTTTTCTGCTTCTTCAGGCGTGACCTCCAGCGTGACCGCGTTCACCACTTTGGGCTTTGTTTCGTCTCGCTTTGCTTCTTGCGCAATGGCTAGGACGAGGATGCGTTGCAGGACAATTTTTGAGACCGACTTGTCCTTGCTGTCCACGGTGTTGACCATGACATCGACAAAGCTTCCTGGCAATGTAAACCCTGCAACGCCCACAACTTCGTTGACCTTGATACTGAGCGCCCTTTTTCCCTGTTGAATCATGGAGGGGAGTCCACCCATGCTGCCGATGGGGGCGAGTTTGGGCTCCAAAATGGGCTCGCCTTTGAAGATGGGCGAGCGCACCACGCGACCGCTCGCTGATTTGAGGTCTTTGAAGGCATGGGGTGGCAAGGCAGCAGTTGGCCACGCGACGACTTTAAGCAGGGCCTCAGTCAGCGTGCTGCCTAGGTCAATGTCAACTGTGGCAATCACCAGCGGGCTTGTATTGGCGGATGCTTGCTTGCCCATCCAACTGGCCGCCAAAATGACGGCAACCAAGCCAGCCATCACCGACAGAACAATCATGAGCGTGCCGCGCCTAAATTTCATTCTGGAGCTCTTTCTAATCTGAAGGTTATCTCGGAACTTGCACCATCCCTGAGCACTTTCAGACGTTCAAAAACGGATAAAAGGAATCCCGCCGGTCCACCGCCACCCTGCATAGATCAAAACGCCTGTCGCAATGGCGGGCACAAAGGGCATTCGTCCAACTGATTGTGTGGACGGGTCAAAGCGCTGTGCTTTGCCGCTTGTCATGCTCGTCATCAATCCTGCAATGTGGTTTAACGCGATTCTGGTTTTATCAATCCAGACCATCCGGATGGCTGCAAAACACCCCCCTGTGACCAAGATGAACAAGGTGAGGCTGATGATTTCGGTGGGACCAAAAAAGCTCCCAAGCGCGGCCATCAGTTTGACATCGCCAGCCCCTAAACCTCGTGCCAGGTACAGTGGGAACAACAGTACCAAGCCCACAAGGCCGCCTAGCAAGGCCAGCGGTGCGCCTACGGGCCCAAATAGGAAGGCTGACCCGCCCTGGGACCCGGTTGGCGAATCCAGCGCATTCATGAAGACGCCCGCACACAGCATCGCTATTAACAAGGCGTTGGATACTCGTTTTCTTTTAATATCTTCTGCACAGGCAGCCGATATAAAAATACCTAATACCAATCCATAGGCCAATTGCCAATCCGATGCATTCAAATACAGGCGCATGGTTATTGCGCTATTTACAAAGCCGTATTAATGGGGATTAAGGAGCGGCAGGGATGGCTTGTAATTTGTTGCTTATATTGGTGAAGACAGCCGCAATATCTGTACCTACCAAAGTAACCGCCGCAATGATGGCGACGGCAATCAAGGCGGCGATCAAGGCGTACTCGATGGCTGTAACGCCTTCTTCATCTTGAAAAAAGTTTTTAATGGCTTGCGCAAACATCAACATGGTAAAGCTCCTTTTCGGTTTGGAAATGCACTCGAAAAATAAATAAAACTGAGTAACTGCTTTCATCGGTTAATGTATTTTATTTGGTGCTTGATGGTGATGTTTCAGCTTTTTATTTTGTAACAATGGGTAATAATTTTAAAGATGCGCGATGTTTTAAATAATCCTTGATGCAGATCATTGACAGTCGAAATAATGAATTTCGACTTAATCAAGTCCAAATGCGGGATATTGGAAGCCAGCCCTGGGTTAACTCGTCTCTTGCATCCACGCCAATAGTTCCGGGTTGTTTTTTCCTACGTGGGTTTGTGTTTCACGCAGGT
>CAIMHL010000067.1 GCA_903840825.1 uncultured beta proteobacterium | reverse complement strand
CCGCCAGCGCCACCGCCGTAACCACCGCCGCCGCCGCCACCGGAACGACCAGCGCCGCCGCCGTAACCGCCGCCACCGCCAGCGCCGCCGCCGAAGCCGCCGCCGCCAGTGCGGGGAGGACGTGCCTCCATTGGACGTGCTTCGTTAACAACGAGACCACGGCCACCGTATTGTTGACCATTCATGCCGTTGATAGCAGCTTGTGCTTCAGCGTCATTGCCCATTTCAACAAAGCCGAAGCCTTTTGAACGGCCAGTGTCACGCTCCATCATGACTTTTGCGCTAGTAACGGTACCGTGCGCAGCAAATGCTTGTTGCAGGTCTTCGTCACGGAAGGTGTAAGGCAGGTTGCCTACGTAAAGTTTGTTGCCCATGAAAGGACTCCTCAAAATAACTCAAAACGCGATGGAGTCCAAAACCGCTACAACAAACCAATAAAGACTTAAAGCAGACGCGAAACTGACTAAACACCGCAAACTCATACTGCCGATTTTCAGCAATACCACTACATTATGCTTCAAAAATAAATCTTTCACAAATTTTTTCGTTTAGATTTTTACTTGGATCACAAAGCCAAATGCTCATTCAAGCGAGCCCCGATACAAGGGCGGGGGCTTTATACGCAGTTCCATAAACCGGACAAGTCATTTACTCCCGACACATCGGGTTTACGCGATTGACACGGCTTTTGGTGTTGATTAACATATTTTCAAAATTATGATGACTCTCGGACGACAACGCCTTGCCTCTCTTTCTATTGCTATGTTAGCTTTGGCTTGGTTTGCTTTGGGCACCACACTTAACACCACGATAGCTTTTGCCAGTGGCAAGACTATTGAAATAGTGGTTTGCTCAGGCGCTGGCATGAAGAAAATAGCTGTTCCTGCCGATACTGCAGACAGCAGCAGCACCATCAAGCATTGCGGTAATGCCCCGATCTACGCTCTGGTTGCCATTCCAGGCATGCCCTTGCATTTGAGTTTCGAAGTGCCACGCACCGTGGCTGTGTGGCAGTGGATTCCCAGTCCACGCATTGATCTTGACCAGATTCGAGCCGACAAGCCGCCGCCAGGTAGAGCTCCGCCTGCTTTTCAGCTGGCCTGATTCTTTTTCTCTCGCTTCCATCATGTGCCAATCAGCCATTAATTTGGGCTTGGCCGTTCGAAACATTTACCTCCAAATCTATACATCATGAAAACATATAGTTTCCGTTTTTCCTTCCTTCTCGCCACCGCTGCCCTTGCCGCAACTTTGGCAGGCTGCACCAGCGCCCCGTCTGCACCTGCGCAACAAGTCAGCATTTTGGAACCTGCCAACAACGCCACAGTGGGCTCAACCTTCAAAGTACGCTTTGGCGTAAATGGCTTACAAGTTGCGCCTGCTGGCGACATCGTGGCCAACAGTGGCCATCATCACTTGTTAATCAATCTGGATTCCATTGCATCCGGAGAATCGATCCCCTTCACAGAGAAGCACATGCACTTTGGCAAAGGTCAAATCGAGGCTGACGTTAAGCTGACTCCCGGTGTCTACAAGCTCACCGCACAGTTTGCCAATGGCGCCCACCAATCGTTTGGCAAGGTACTGAGCGACACCATCACTGTGACTGTCAAATAGAGATAGAGCAAAACATGAAACAACGACGCCTTGCGCTTTTTGGAGCACTAGTCTACATGGCTCTGCCCGCACACGCCAACCTCGAGTTGGCCGAGAAAAGCGCCTGCCTTAACTGCCACGATGTGAGCAAAAAAATGGTGGGCCCTGCTTTCAAGTCTATTGCTGATAAACACAGAGGAAAATCTGACGCAATCGCATATCTCGCTGAGAAAATTACCAAAGGCGGCTCAGGCGTTTGGGGCAGCATTCCTATGCCCGGTATGCCTCAAGTAGCGGCAGCCGATGTAAAGGCTCTCTCTGAGTGGATCGCCAAAGGCGCAAACTAAAAACTGCACTTTGATCGCCTGAGCCTGGAGTAAGCCCATGTGTAAACTCCAGGCTTGTTGAGAAGTCTGAAAAATGGATGCGATATGAACGTCGTCCACCTAGGCCGGTCAAGTATTTTGGCATTGCGCGAGCAGTGCCATCCATTGAACTGTCAGTTTTAAGAAGTTAATTTGGAGCCAATGTCTTTGGCAGCCTAGCCCCGCTGACCTCTGAGACAAGTATTGTTGTGGAGAAAGTCCTTGGACATACGTGTCCTGAATATTGGACACTTAATATTATTCAGAACGATGGGCTCTCCATCGCGGTTGAAACTTTTGGGTTTGATTCTTTGTAACAAGCCTATCAGACATTGTCTGGATGCGGTGTCGACAATGTGCACAGCGTTCCCTTTGAAATTGCCCACCAAACGAGATTGTGTGAGGATAAAGCCGTATAGCGCCTTAACAGCTGCGCCGTCAGGACGGCAAAAGACCAGTTGGAGCAAGCTGTCTCAAAGGTCACGCAGCAATTGGCTTGGGCCTTAGGTTGTGCGAAACAGGCCCCGAGCGAAGTTCAATGGGATTTTAAGTTAGTGAATCGCTTCACAGCACAACCTCTCGAAACTTGTATGAAGCCGTTCTGCCAATCTATCAGGAGAGACCACGGCAAACGTAATTTTTGCGTGGCTCTGGGCACTAAATTCGTCGTTCATTGAAGAAATCAACGGATTTTTCAACGGACGCCGACAGACTTAATTGTTTACCCCCATTAAAGCTACCAGTTGGCCTCGCGGTCAGGTGAGGCGCTGATTCTATGAATTGACAAATCGGCACCGTCAAATTCTTCTTCCTGGCTCATGCGCAAACCCATGAGTGCTTTAAGAATGCCATAGACCAACAAACTACCCACCACTGCCCAGATCACCCCCATCAAGGTGCCTATGAACTGTGCCGCCAGTGATACGCCACCTAGCCCTCCCATGGCTTTGGTTCCAAAAATCCCTGCGGCAATCCCACCCCAGGTGCCACACAAGCCGTGCAGAGGCCAGACGCCGAGCACATCATCAATCTTCCACTTGTTTTGCGTCAGGGTAAACATATAAACAAAGATGCTCCCTGCCACGGCTCCCACCACCAAGGCGCTGATGGGGTGCATTAAATCAGAGCCTGCGCATACAGCGACCAGGCCAGCCAAGGGGCCGTTGTGAACGAAGCCTGGGTCATTGCGACCCGCAAGCAAGGCAGCTAAAGTGCCTCCCACCATCGCCATCAAGGAGTTAACCGCGACCAAGCCTGAGATTTTGTCCAGAGTTTGTGCGCTCATGACGTTAAAGCCAAACCAGCCCACCGTGAGAATCCAGGCACCCAGGGCCAAGAACGGAATACTGGACGGAGGGTGCGCTGAAATGCCGCCGTCTTTGCGGTAGCGGTTGGCGCGTGCACCCAGCAAGATGACCGCGGGCAGGGCGATCCACCCCCCCAATGCGTGCACCACCACACTGCCCGCAAAGTCATGAAACTCTTCGCCCGTCAGACCTTTGATCCAAGCCTGCACGCCAAAACGCTGGTTCCACACCACCCCTTCAAACAAAGGGTAAATGACACCCACGATCACGGCTGTAGCGATCAATTGAGGCCAGAACTTGGCGCGCTCGGCAATGCCACCTGAAATGATGGCGGGAATAGCCGCTGCAAAGGTCAGCAAAAAGAAGAACTTTACCAATTCATAGCCATTTTTGGCCACCAGTACTTCCGCACCCACAAAGAAGCTGGTGCCATAGGCCACGCTGTAACCCACTGCAAAGTAAACCACGGTGGAAACCGAAAAGTCCACCAGAATTTTGACCAGCGCATTCACCTGGTTTTTACGCCTGACGGTCCCCAATTCCAAAAATGCAAAACCTGCATGCATGGCAAGCACCATGATTGCGCCGATAAGAATGAACAGGGTGTCTGCGCCCTGTTTTAGTGCTTCCATGAGATCCTCTTTATTAATGCTGATTTAATTTGGTGCGCTTTTGACTTAAAACCAATTAACGCACCAAATACAAGCAATATTCAGGCCAAAGCTGCAGCCGCACACCAACCTTGTGCAAGGCAGGGATTGAGAGCGCACTTCTGCCAGTTACCATTTAGGCATGGATCCATTTTTAGTTTCAACCGGAATCGTGGCCTTGGCCGAAATGGGCGACAAAACCCAGTTGCTCGCACTTATCTTGGCGGTTCGTTTTCGCCAACCCTGGCCCATCGTACTCGGCATCTTGGTTGCCACCATAGCCAATCACGCGATGGCCGGCGCTTTGGGCGCTTGGGTAACCACGGTTTTAGGGGCTGATGTGCTGCGCTGGGTACTGGGTGCCTCGTTCATCGCCATGGCGGTGTGGATGCTGATTCCCGACAAGCTTGAAGATGACGACACCCAGGAGGCGCCTCGTTTTGGGGTTTTCGGCACCACGGTCATTGCCTTCTTTCTGGCCGAGATGGGCGATAAAACCCAGATCGCCACGGTGATGCTCGCGGCCCAATACAGCACGCAGTTCTTTTGGGTCGTGGCCGGCACCACCTTGGGCATGATGCTGGCCAACGCCCCAGTGGTCTGGTTGGGTGAACGCATGACGCGCTTGGTGCCCCTGCGCATCGTGCATATAGTTTCAGCCCTCATTTTTATGGGGCTGGGGGTTTTCGCCCTGCTGGGTTGGGGTTGATATACTTCACAAGCGCCGATTTGCTACAACTTGCGGGCGCTTAATAAGTACCGCTAAAGACGCCAAACCACCCGGTCTTGCCTTTGGCGACACCGGGTTTATTTTTTTCCAGATGAACGCAACGCCCCAGTCCATGCACTTTGCCGACCGCTTGCACTTGCAAAGCGGCGCTTCACTGCGCGACTATTCACTCAAATATGAGACCTACGGCACGCTCAATGCCGATCGGTCCAACGCCGTCCTGGTCTGCCACGCCCTCAACGCCTCTCACCATGTAGCCGGCGTTTATGAGGGGCAACACAGGTCCGAAGGCTGGTGGGACAACATGATTGGACCAGGCAAACCGCTCGACACCAATCATTTTTTTGTCATTGGCGTCAACAACCTGGGCTCCTGCTTTGGCTCCACCGGACCCATGCACGTCAACCCGGATACCGGGCGCATTTACGGTGCTGATTTCCCGGTAGTGACGGTCGAAGACTGGGTCAACGCCCAAGCCCGCTTGCTCGACGTTCTGGGCATTGAAACATTGGCCGCCGTCATGGGCGGCTCCCTGGGTGGCATGCAAGCGTTGAGCTGGACACTGCAGTACCCAAACCGTGTGCATCATGCCGTGGTGGTGGCCAGCGCGCCCAACCTGACGGCTGAGAACATCGCCTTCAACGAAGTGGCCCGCCGCGCCATCGTCACCGACCCTGATTTTCATGAAGGTCACTTTTATGCTCACGGCACCGTGCCCAAACGCGGCCTGCGCATTGCCCGCATGATTGGCCACATCACCTACCTGAGTGATGATGTGATGAACGAAAAGTTTGGCCGCCAACTCATTGCCGCCACCCAACAAGCCGCAGCCCCCTCGCAGGTCAGCGCTGGCCACGAAGCGCCAGGCGCACAGGCTTATCTTTACAGCACCCTGGAAGCTGAGTTCCAGATTGAGAGCTACCTGCGCTACCAGGGCGATAAGTTTGCCGAGTACTTTGACGCCAACACTTATTTGCTAATCACCCGGGCACTTGACTATTTCGACCCTGCGCGCGCTTTTGGCGGCGACCTGAGCCGTGCACTGGCCCGCGCCACCTGCAAATTTTTGCTGGTCAGCTTCACCACGGATTGGCGCTTTGCCCCCAAACGGAGCCGGGAAATCGTCAAGGCCTTGTTGGATAACCGCCGCGATGTCAGCTATGCCGAAATTGATGCCCCCCATGGACATGATGCCTTTTTGCTAGATGACGCAAGGTACATGGGCGTCGTACGCTCTTATTTCAATAGCATATCGAGCGAGGTGGCAGCATGACCGATCTGGCCACAAAAGAAGCCATCGCCCAACTGGTCCCCAAAGGCGCCCGTGTTCTGGACCTCGGCTGTGGCGATGGCGCCATGCTGGCGCACCTTCAACAAACCCGCCAGTGCACGGGCTACGGCGTTGAAATCGATGATGCCAACGTGCTGGCCTGCGTGAAGCGTGGGGTCAACGTTATCCAACTCAACCTTGACGAAGGCTTGGCCCTGTTTGGCGATGCCTCGTTTGACGTGGTACTCCAACTCGACACGCTGCAGCACCTGCGAAATGCCGAGGTGATGCTGCTCGAAACCGTGCGCGTGGGGCGCGAGGGCATCGTGGCTTTTCCGAACTTTGCCCACTGGCCCAACCGTCTGAGCATCATGAAAGGGCGCATGCCTGTGACACGCCGCTTACCTTACCAGTGGTATGACACGCCCAACATCCGCGTGGGCACCCATGCGGACCTGGGCGAACTTGCCGTGCGCAGCGGCCTCCAAGTGCTGGATAGCTTTGGTCTGCAGGGCGGGCGCACCGTGCGTTTCGCGCCCAATCTGCTCGCGGGCACCTCGGTCTACCGCTTGTCGAGATAGGTCAGGCGTGCCGCAAAAAATCTCTTTTGCTGCGGCATTCAAGTTTTGGCTCAAGCTGGGCTTCATCAGTTTTGGCGGCCCGGCGGGCCAAATTGCCATCATGCACCGCGAACTGGTGGAGGAGAAGCGCTGGATCTCTGAGGCGCGCTTTCTGCACGCGCTCAATTACTGCATGCTCTTGCCCGGCCCGGAGGCGCAACAACTCGCCACTTATATTGGCTGGTTGATGCACCGCACTTGGGGCGGTGTGGTGGCAGGGGTGTTGTTTGTCCTGCCGTCTCTGTTTATTTTGGTGGGCCTGAGCTGGGTTTATGTGGCTTTTGGCGATGTGCCCTGGGTGGCGGGTTTGCTCTACGGTATCAAGCCCGCGGTGGCGGCGCTGGTGTTGCAAGCTGTTCACCGCATGGGCTCAAAAACACTGAAAAAACCGGCACAAGCCCCTGTTTTATGGGCCATCGCCACGGTCAGTTTTGTCGCTGTCGCCGCCTTCAACGTGCCGTTCCCTTGGGTCGTTCTGGCCGCCGCCCTCACGGGTTGGCTGGGCCAGCGCTGGGTGCCGGCGCAATTTAGTCAAGGTGCCAGTCACGGGTCAAAGCAGGGGTCTTCGTCACCCTCCGATCAGCTTGAGGCGGCCGGCTTCGTTATTGGCGACACCACGCCCACACCGCTGCACGCACGCTTCAAAAAAACCCGCCTGCTGCAAGTGCTTCTCATGGGCTTGGCGTTGTGGCTACTGCCGATGGCCGCGCTCGTGCTCTGGCAGGGCTGGCAAAGTACGCTGGCGCAAATGGGCTGGTTTTTCACCAAAGCGGCATTGCTCACTTTTGGCGGCGCCTACGCGGTATTGCCCTATGTATACCAAGGCGGGGTGGAGCAATTTGGCTGGCTCACCGGGCCGCAAATGATGGACGGCCTGGCCTTGGGTGAAACCACGCCTGGCCCGCTGATCATGGTGGTGGCTTTTGTCGGCTTTCTGGGTGGCTGGAGCAAGCAGGTACTCGGCCCGGATGCCTTATTTTTGGGCGCTGCGCTGGCCGCGACCGTGGTGACCTGGTTTACTTTTTTGCCCTCGTTTATTTTTATTCTGGCCGGGGGGCCGCTGGTTGAATCAACCCACGGCAAGCTGCAATTCACGGCGCCCTTGAGCGCCGTGACCGCCGCTGTGGTGGGTGTGATGGCTAATTTAGCTCTGTTTTTCATAGCTGCTCTAGCATATAAACAGGGCTCTACAGGCCTATTTCTATCAAATATTGATGCTTTCGCGCTCAGCCTGACCTGCGCGGCAGCGGTGGCCTTGTTGCGCTTCAAACTTGGGGTCATGCCCGTTATTGCGGCTTGTGCCCTGGCAGGCCTAGCTTGGCGCCTTGCGGGTTGAGCCGGATAGATGAAGACCGGATTTTGCTTTAAAGTTGTCTGATGAATTTACATCTCACATGCTAAGCCCACTCAAATCAAGCAGGGCGGGTGAGCCCTTATCCCAACAGGTGGCGGAAGTTTTGATTCTGGAAATCCGGGCTGGGCGCTTGGCCGTGGGCAGCAAGTTGCCCACCGAGGCCGCGTTGGTGACGCAATTTGAGGTCAGCCGAACCGTAGTGCGAGAGGCGGTCTCCCGTCTCAAGTCCTTGGGGCTGGTTGATTCGCGCCAAGGCAGCGGAGTTTACGTCAAGGCCGCTGGCTTTTCCCCCCTCAACTTTGACGCCAAATACGCCGTCTCCAAACAAGCCGTTATCCAAATGGTGGAAGTTCGCCGTGCGCTGGAAGCCGAAGTGGCCGCCATGGCGGCACGGCGCTGCACGCCAGCTGATGCCCTGCACATTGAGGGCTTGATGGCCGCGCTGGACGCCGCCGTGCAATCGGGCGGGGATGGTGTTGCAGAGGACGTTCGATTTCACAGCGCCATTGCCGAGGTTGCCAACAACCCGTTTTTAATGAGCACGTTGGAATACTTGGGCCAGTTTTTGCACGGTGCGACCCGCGTGACACGGGCCAACGAAGCCCGGCGCGAAGACTTTACGCGGGCCGTGCGCGAGGAACACGCCCTGATCTACCGAGCCATTGCCGCCGGCGATGCCGCGCTGGCCCAACAAGCTGCCACCCAGCACATGAACAACGCCATTGGGCGCATTGAACAAGCTGACCCTGCTTTTTGGCAACAGGCCGGGGAAGAGCTGGCCAGACCTCTGGTCTCGGGCTTGCTGAATAAGAAGGTTTAGCCAACACCGGCTCCACGCTGGCTAGGGCGGCGGCGTATGCGGGCCAGTTCCCAGCACCGTATCAATCCTTCTAGACTTGAACACCGGGTAGAAGAACTGCACCCACCAGGACTCCGACCCGTGCTGGCGGTCATCTGCCAAGCCGTAAGCTGGCGGATAGCGCCGGGTAATGAGCGCAGTGCCAAACAAAATATCCCAAACAAACAACAAGTTGCCATAGTTGCCGGTGTAGTGGCCGATGCCATCGTCTTGCACCAAGGCATGGTGGGCAAAGTGGGTGGCCGGCGTTGAAATCGTGCGCTCAAGCAGCCAAGCCACTGGGGCCATCGCAGGCCAGCGGTACAGCCACTGGTCCCAGCGCACCGAGGAATGCGCCCCGATGATGACCGTCAACTTGACAATGCTGTACCCCACATAAACCCAGCCAAACCCTAGGTAAACCAACATGCCCGAGAGCCAGATACCCGGCATCAGGGCGTAATAAAAAGCGTTGTTGCGGTAAACAATGCGCACACTCATATACGCCGCCGAATGGTGCGCACGGTGCAAGGGCCACATCACCGAGGTGTGGCTCAAGCGGTGCCAGAAATACTGCGTCAAGTCGTCGGCCACCAGCAAAACCAGCACCATTTTCCAAACAGGCCACTGAGACAAGGCGCCGCGCATGTCGGGCATCAACCACGCGCACAAGGCGGTTGAAGCGCTCAGCACGGCGAGCGATATCAACGGAAAAAGCAAGGTGACGGCCACGTCCAGCCGGTTGTCCTCGCGGGTGGCTTCAGGGGCAAAAAATCGCCCCTTGATGAGTTCGGCCAAAGCAAAGCTTAAAAACACCCCCAGGATGCAGAGAATTTGGACGGTTTGCTCTTGCATGGTTCAAGCTCCTAATCAATACATCAGTGTATGGGTCTGTTCGGGCCGCGTCACTACGGGTTTGCCCGAGTAGGCATTGCCAAAAATCAACCGTACATTGGTGTATGTTCGGGTGTTTAGCCTGCTTTATTCAACTTACTCTGGCTCATCATGGAAAAAATCTGGCTCAAAAGCTATTCCGAAGGCGTACCTGCGGAAATTGATGTAGCCGCGCTTGGGACGATTGCCGACCTGTTTGCTCAATCAGCGGCCCAGCACGCGGATCGCCGAGCCTTTATCAGCGGCTCAACGGGCGTTGCCCTCACCTACCGTGCGCTAGACCGGTTGACGCTTCAGGTGGCGGCCTACTTCCAGTCGGTCTTGAAACTCCCACAGGGCACCCGTGTGGCCCTCATGATGCCCAATTTGTTGCAATACCCGGTCTGCTTATTTGGCTTGTTGCGCGCAGGCTATGTGGTGGTCAACGTCAACCCCATGTACACCCCGCGTGAACTAGAGCACCAACTCAAGGACTCGGGCGCACAAGCGATGGTGGTGGTCGAAGTTTTTGCCCACACGCTGGAAAAAGTCATAGCCAACACCGGTGTGAAGCACGTCGTGGTCACCGGCTTGGCCGACCTGATGCCCTGGGCTAAGCGCACCGTGGGCAACTTCCTCATTCGCAAGATTAAAAAACTGGTGCCGCCATACCGCCTGCCAGGTCATGTGGGGTTTTTGGATATGTTGTCGCAAGGCGCCCAGGCCACCTTCACGCCGGTCAAAATTGTGCCGCAAGACCTGGCTTTTTTGCAGTACACCGGTGGCACCACCGGCGTCTCCAAGGGTGCCATGCTCACCCACCTCAACATCATGGCCAACGTCAAACAAGTCCAGGTCTGGAGCGACCCCTTTTTGGACAAGGAGGTCGATTTAATCAGCATCACCGCCATTCCGCTTTACCACATCTTTGCCCTGGGCTCATGCCTGACCTTCATCGGTATGGGCGGCACCAATGTGCTGGTGGCAGACCCGCGCAACATAGCCGCTTTTGTGAAGGTACTCAGCCAGTACAAATTTGTTTCCCTGCCTGCGGTCAATACATTGTTCAATGGCCTGCTCAGCGACCCCAACTTTGCCAAACTCGATTTCAGCCAGTTAAAGCTCGCCGTAGGCGGTGGTGCTGCTGTTCAACGGCCCGTGGCCGAACGATGGCAGCAGGTCACCAACGCCCCCTTGGTGGAAGGCTATGGCCTGACGGAATGCTCGCCCACCGTCACGGTCAACCCCTTCGATTTGAAAGAATTCAGCGGCAGTATTGGCGTGCCCTTGCCGTCGACCGAGGTCACCATTCGAAACGATGAAGGCCATGATCTACCATTGGGCGAAGCGGGCGAGCTGTGCGTACGCGGGCCACAAGTCATGAAAGGCTACTGGAACCGCCCCGCGGAGACCGCCGCCGTAATGACCGCAGATGGGTTTTTACGCACCGGTGACGTCGCGGTGATGGACGAGCGCGGATTTTTGAAAATTGTGGACCGCCTCAAAGACATGATTTTGGTGTCCGGCTTCAATGTCTACCCCAACGAAATTGAAGAAGTGGTGATGATGCACCCTGATGTGTTTGAGGTCGCTGCGGTCGGTCGCCCCAGCGCAAGCACCGGGGAAATGGTCAAGATTTACGTGGTCAAAAAATCACCCACTTTGACCAAGGAAGCCGTACTCAAGCATTGCCGCGAAAATCTCACCGGTTACAAAATACCGCATGAACTTGAATTTCTGGACGAATTACCCAAGAGCAATGTGGGCAAAATCTTGCGCCGTGAACTGCGTGACCGCCCTTCAACCCTGTCCCAGACAGCCTGATTTTTTCAGTAACTAAAAACACCACCCTATGAGCCACCTTGTTGTCAGAAAACTGCTGATTGATCTGAACACCCCTTTTGAGGCCCGCTGGAACGGCGGCGATGCGTTCAGGTCCGCCTTCTTCAATGCCTTGTCCATGAGCTTTCCCGTAGGCGAGCAGTACTTTATGGACTCGGTGCGTAGCGGCCTTAAAACACTGCCCGAGTCTGAGCGCGAAAAATTTACCAAAGAGGTTCAAGGCTTTGTCGGCCAAGAGGCGACCCACCGGCGTATTCACGCGCTCTTTAATGGTCACCTTGAGCAACTCGGATTCAAAAACAACATTGAGCGACGGGCGCTTAAACGCCTTAAAGCCAACGCACACCGCGATGTGCGTATCCATGTCGCCGCTACGGCTGCCACTGAGCATTTCACAGCCATTTTTGCAGACTGGATGCTGCACCACCCCGAAGCCTTGGCGGGTACTGAGCCCCGGCTGAAAACCATGTGGCTATGGCACAGCGCCGAAGAGTCCGAACACCGCAACACGGCTTTTGACATCTACCAAGCCATCAGTGGCAACCATGTCTGGCGCTTGCGTATTTTCCGCTACATCACCCTGGTTTTCCTCACCGATGTGATGGCCCAAACCGTACAAAACCTGTGGCATGACGGCAGCCTGTTTAAGTGGCGCACCTGGCAAAGTGGCTTCACTTTGCTCATGGCCAAAGATGGCTTATTCAGGGGCAACTACGGCTTGTGGCGCGACTACATGGCACCCGATTTTCACCCCAGTCAGCATGATGCCTCACTCTCTAGGCAATGGTTGCAGGAGAACACGTCGCAATTTACGGTGGTCGGCCAAGCCGCCTAAGGCATGGGCAGCACCTTGGTTGTTTCAGCCGCCCTGCTGGCGCTCTATGGCCTGTTTTTCCTTTGGTATGGCGGCAAGGGCAAGCCCTTGACGCCTGCTGAAATTGTGGGCTTTGTGCAGCAAATGCAAGCCCAAGTTCAGGGCCCAAACCAGCAAACCGACATCGATGACATCAGAACCCTGCTCAGCAGGGACGATGGCCAAGAGTTTGTCATGCAAAATCTGGTTCGCTATCGCCCAAAGGCACTTTACCCGCCTGGCTACGACCTAGGCCTTGATCCGCGCGCAGCAGACAAGCGCTACGCCAAAGCCATCCTCTGGCCGCTTTTAAAAAATGGAAATGTTTTGGTTTTTGTGGCCAGGCGCAGCGGTTCCTTCATTGAGCCTGAGGGCGCCGATGCCTGGCACTACGTCGCCATGGTGCGCTACCGCAGCCGGCGCGATTTTGCCCGCTTTGCCTTGGAAAGCGCCAAGGCCAACGTCTTTGTCCACAAATGGGCGGCTATAGAAAAAACGCATGTATTTCCGGTCAAACCCCTTGTCAGCCTGATTGTGGTGCGGGGCACGGTGGGGGCGCTGTTCTTGCTAGTGGGCACTGTTGTGTCATTGATTGCCCGCTAGCGCGATGACCCAAGGCGCACCCCGCACATCACCTCCTGGCCCGAAAAAACAATGAAAAAAAACAACGTCAAGCGTCTACTGATAGTGCTGTCAGTCCTTTTGCTGCTGGGCGGCGTCACCTATGTGAACCGTCTGCACCTGCTCAAATATTCGCTCGGTTGGTATACCGACCTCAAGAACCCGCGTGAAGCCAACCACCCTGTTCCTTGGCAAGCGGGGCCTGACCAAGCCAGTCAGCCTCTGGCCCAAAGGCCGCCCAACATCATTGTTATTTTGGCCGATGATTTGGGCATCAACGACGTCAGCACCCACGGCGGGGGCCGCACACAAGACGGCGTTCCTACCCCCAACATTGATGCCATTGCCCGAGACGGTGTCCGCTTCGACCAAGGCTACGCAGGCAGTGCCGTGTGCACCGTATCGCGTGCGGCTTTGATGACCGGACGCTACCCCTGGCGATTTGGCGTTGAATTCACGCCCGTCCCAGGCTCTATGGCGCGTGTTGCAGGCACGCTTTACGCCGACAAGAATCAGTTGCAAGCTGTTCGCATTGATCTGGAAAAAGCAAAGCAGGTCAAAGACTTCAATGAACTCGGCATGCCCGCCTCCGAGCAAACCATGGCCGAGTTGCTGAAAGCACGCGGCTACCACAACATTCATATTGGCAAATGGCATTTGGGCAGCACACCCGAGATGCGGCCTAACAACCAGGGCTTTGACGAAAGCCTCTTCATGGAAAGTGGACTCTACCTGCCCGAAAACAGTCCCCAAGTCGTCAACTCGAAACAAGACTTTGACCCCATTGACAAGTTCTTGTGGCCCAACATGCGTTTCGGGGTGAGCTACAACGCAGGCAAATGGTTTGAGCCGGCCAAATACCTGACAGACTACTTTACCGATGAGGCTGTGACCGCCATCAAGCGTAACAAAAACCAGCCCTTTTTCATGTACCTCGCGCACTGGGGGGTGCACACGCCCTTGCAAGCCAGCAAGGAAGATTACGATGCCTTGGCGCACATCCCGGACCACCGCCGCCGCGTCTACTCGGCCATGGTGCGCTCCATCGACCGTAGCGTGGGACGGGTCTTGCAAACACTGCGCGAGGAAGGACTGGACGACAACACCATTGTTATTTTTACCAGCGACAACGGGGCACCGGGTTACATTGGCTTGCCCGAGGTCAACCAACCCTACCGTGGCTGGAAGTTGACGATGTTTGAGGGCGGCCTGCGCGTGCCCTATGTCGCCAAGTGGCCGGGGCACATCGCAGCGGGGACGCACTACAAAGCACCCGTCTCCAACATCGACATATTGCCCACCGTGCTGGCAGCGGCAGGGGGCAAACTGCCCACCGATCGCGTGCTTGACGGCGTCAACCTACTGCCCTTTTTGGCTAAGTCCACGACCCCAGCCTTGAAGCAACCTGACCGCCCACTTTTTTGGCGCGATGGTGCCTACCGCGCGGTACAGGACAAAGGCTGGAAATTAATCACCACGGGCACCCCCAAGAAAGACTGGTTGTTTGACCTCAAGGCAGACCCCACCGAAAAACAAAACCAGGCAGCAGCCCAGCCTGAAAAATTGGCGGAATTGAAAGCACGCCTGAAAACCCATCACGACCCCATGCCTGCGCCGCTGTGGCCAACCTTTATAGAATTACCCATTTCAATTGACAAAACACTGGACCAAAAGCAGTTGCCTGAAGACGAATTCACCTACTGGGCCAATTGAAAACCTCTACTCGATCCTTAAAAAAAATCACCCTCGGCGCCACGGTCGTCATGTGTGCCGGACTGCTGGTTTGGCTGGGCCTGGGGGCACCAAATGCTCGCCAACACGCAGCCCAGGAGCGCCTGCAGTGCCCACTTCCCCAGCAAGACGCGCGCACCCCTCACCCAGGTATGGTCTGGGTGCCGGGCGGGCAATTTGAAATGGGGGATACTGAAAACCCGGAAGAACAACCCCTTCGCAGCACCACCGTAGAAGGCTTCTGGATGGACCGCACCGAGGTGACCAACGATGAGTTTGCCGCGTTCGTCCAGGCCACGGGCTACATCACCAGCGCCGAACGCCCGGTTGACGTTCTGGCACACCCTGGCCTGCCACCCGATATGCAACAAGCCGGTGCCGTGGTGTTTGTCATGCCCAACGATTTGAAAGCGGGGGGCCGGGTGACCCAGTGGTGGCGCTACACGCCCGGCGCTAACTGGCGCCATCCAGGCGGGCCTGCTACCTCCATTGAAAACCGGGGAGCGTTCCCCGCTGTTGCCCTCACCTACTCGGATGCGCTCGCCTACGCCCGCTGGAAAGGCCGCAGTTTACCCTCTGAGGCGCAATGGGAATGGGCTGCCCGTGCAGGCCAGAAACTGGCGGGGCAAGACCACGCGCAACCCCAGCAAGCCAACACCTGGCAAGGCCTGTTTCCCGTCGCTAATTCTGCTGATGACGGCTTTGTTGGCTTGGCCCCGGTAGGGTGCTACGCGCCCAACGCACTGGGGCTCTTTGACATGATGGGCAACGTCTGGGAAATCACCGCTGACCCCTACACAGCCAACCATGCAGACAGCGCCCCCACGTCACCAGTCCCTGCACAAAGAGTGATCAAAGGCGGCTCGTTTTTATGTGCCCCCAACTACTGCATGCGCTACCGGTCTGGGGCCAGGCAAGCTCAAGAGGATGATTTGGGGGCCAGCCATCTCGGTTTTCGCACCGTTTTATCAGCACCACCGCCATGAATAAAAAAACTAAGCTACTCTCATCTCCCGCCAAGCGATGGCGCTGGGTCTACGGCCCCATCGTGCTCGCCTCTTTGGCTGTACTGGGCTTTTTATACGCTAAGTCTGAGTCCATCTTTCTAGGTGCAGAGGCCTATATTTATGGCTACCCGCTGGTCATCATGGACCTCACCCGTGCCCAAGCCGCACTGAGCATCGGCCCTGAGAATGAGCTGCGCCGCGTGAGGAAATTTCCTGATGCTTCGTTCAAAGACGTCGTTCGCCCCAACGTGGACACGCTCTACACCACCGCATTTATAGACATGGCGCAAGGCCCTTGGGTGTTCGAAATGGCACCCAACACCCAGCGCTATGAGGTCATGCCTTTCATGGACGCCTGGACCAACGTTTACGCCGCCCCTGGCACGCGAGTTGCGGGCACCGCCGGCGGCAAATATTTACTAGTGGGTCCCCGGTGGGCGGGCGCAACGCCCGTCGGTCTGACATTGTTTCGTTCACCGACCCAAATGGCGTGGTTGATAGGACGCACGCAAACTAACGCAGCCGCCGACTACCCCTTGGTGCACCAATTGCAAGACGGCCTTCAATTGCGCCATTTGACCGACTGGCAAGCCGGTGTATTAAAAGCACCCAAACCCTGGCAAGCAACCCAAGCCCAACTAACGCCGCCAAGCGTCCAAATGAAAGCCCTAAGCACCACTGAATTTTTCGCACGCTTGGCCGCGCTGATGGTCAGCAATCCGCCCAGCGCAGCCGATGGCCCCATGATGGCCAAGCTCCGGCGCTTGGGTCTGACGCCCGGACAGACCCCGCACTGGACTGTGGCCGACCGCTGGAGCCTCGGCTTGGGTCGTTGGATAGCCGATAGGAAAGTGAGCCAGGAATTAAGTCAAGCAAAAAATCTAATCAGAGGTTGGTCGACCCCACCGGCGGTGTTGGGCAACTACGGCACGTCTTACAACATCCGAGCTGTTGTCGCCATGGTGGGGCTAGGGGCCAACTTACCCGAAGATGCGATGTACCCCAGCACACGGGTTGACCGCACAGGCGAGCCCCTTAATGGGCGCCATCGCTACCGCCTCCACTTTGCGGCCCATGAACTGCCACCTGTTCATGCCTTCTGGTCCGTTACAGCTTATGGCGCGGATGATTTTTTAATTGAAAATACAAGCCAACGCTTCGCCATAGGCGACCGTGATGCCTTGACTTACAACCCCGATGGCTCGCTGGACTTGTGGATTCAATCAACAAGCCCAGCAGGGGCGTCTGCTAGCAACTGGTTGCCCGTCAAAGACGGCGAGCCCTTTTTATTAAATGCACGGCTCTATTACCCCAAGGCAGCCGCTTTGACCGCTACCTGGGGCATGCCAGGTGTTGAGCGCATGGACTGAGCCTGCATCAGGCACGCGTACCAGGGCGGCTTTGCTGATGAATCAGGTAAGAGGCAATGATGCATTTCAGAAATTCTTTTGCTTGGGGTGGGCTGGTCGGGCGGCTCAAAGCTTGATGCGCGCCGGTAACCACCAGATAAAACAGTACGGCTAATTCACTCGCCGTTTTTTCATCGCCTGTAAGTCTCATGAATTTTTGCTCGAACAAGTGCATGCGCGCTGCATCAATGCCCACCAGCATAGTCGCCACGCTGGCGCTGCGTCGCCCTAAACCACGCAATGCCAGCTCGAACCGGATGTTTTCCAGGTCAACTCCGGCATGAGCAAGTGCAGCATCGAGCAGCCGCTCAATGTCGGCTTGTGGGTCATCCGTGTTGTCGGCTTGCAGCCGTTTATCCAACTCAATTTCGCGCATTTCCCAACGCTTCAACAGCGACGTGATCAGGTCAGCATGGTCTGAAAAATGCCAATAGAAACTACCCCGTGTCACCCCCAGCTTGTCTGCAATGACCAGCACCCTTGCCTGGTCAAATCCGCCATCAACCACGGCCATGAAAGCAGCGTCCAACCAATCGTCCCGAGTGAGCCGGGGCGATTCCAGCTGTTTTTTTTCTTTATTTGAAGCCATCTATTTCGTTCTTTTTTTGATCTTGAGTTGACTTTTAATGCATGCTTACGTGGGCGCATGTACCAATTTACCCCTTAATGCTGCCCGCTCACAATGTAGTGTAAACCCTAACAAACAGATGTGTATGTTCGTGCTACATTGCGAATGGTCGATACACAAGTGTACTGACAACAGTCAACCTTAAT